>JAEWEJ010000317.1 GCA_023389455.1 Actinomycetes bacterium
GTCGCCGCCTGGGGGTGCACGGCCTGCGCCTGCGGGCCGTGGACGCCGCGGCGGACGCGTCCGTGCGACGCGACCCGGGCGGGCGGCTCGTCACCGCCTGCGCGGCCGCGCTGGTCCTGCTGGGCGCCGCTGCGCTCGGGGTGCTGCTGACCTGGGGTGCCTGACACCGACCGTCCGGCTCACGGCACGCGCGCGGTCCACCCGGGATCGGTGAACTTCGTCGCCATCAGCTCCCGCGCGCGCTCGAGCTCGGCGGGACGCAGCGTGTCGTCGACCGTGCGGTACCGGGACGTGAAGTGCGCGATGAACGCGTCGATGACCTGCTCGCGCGGCAGCCGGGTCTGGGAGCGCACGGGGTCCACGCGCTTGTTGGCCGACCGCGTGCCCTTGTCGGACAGCTTCTCGCGACCGACGCGCAGCACCTCGAGCATCTTGTCGGCGTCGATGTCGTACGCCATGGTCACGTGGTGCAGCACGGCGCCGCTCGCGAGGCGCTTCTGCGCCGACCCGGCGATCTTGCCCGCGGGCGAGGCGATGTCGTTCAGGCCGCTCGTCGTCGCGCGCACCCCGACGTCGGCCAGCGCACCCAGGACCCAGTCGTTGAGGAACGCGTAGGAGTCCTCGAAGGACATGCCGTCGACCAGCGACCCGGGCACGACCAGCGAGAACGTGATGCAGTTGCCGGCCTCCATGAACATCGCGCCACCGCCGGAGATGCGCCGCACCACGGTCACGCCGTGCCGCGCGGCGGCCTCGAGGTCGACCTCGTTGCGCAGCGACTGGAAGGAGCCGATGACGACCGCGGGCTCGTCCCACTCCCAGAACCGCAGGGTCGGGCCGCGGCGGCCCGCCGCCAGCTCCTCGGTGAGCACCTGGTCGAGCGCCGTGTGCAGCGCGGGCGGCAGCGGTCCCGGGTGGAGGAGCGCGAACTCGTGGTCGGCCCACGAGGTCGACAGCCCGAGGGCCCGACGCACCGCCAGCGCGACCGCACGCGTGTCGAACCCGACCATCGACACCGGACCGGCGATCCGCCCCTCGTCGACGGCCACGCGCAGCGCGGCGTCGACGACCCGGACGAGCTCGGCGACGGACGCCTCGACCGGGGTCCCCTCGAGCGCGTCGGACATCACGCCGAGCGCCTCGTCGGGCTCCAGGAAGAAGTCGCCCGACAGGCTCACGTCGCGCAGCCGACCATCCGTCACCTCGACGTCCGCGACCACGAGCTTGCCACCGGGAACCTTGTACTCACCGTGCACGCGACCACCCTAGGCGCGTCCGGCCGTGGGACGTGCCCGCGGCTCAGGGCAGGGTGCGCACCGCGGCGAGCGCCCGCTGCTCGACGGCGGCGCTGAGCTCGGCCGGCTCGCCGAGCAGCTCCACCGCCTTCTCGCGGTCCTGCGCCGTCGGCGCGGCCGCGGTCCACGTGACGATCGCGTTGCCCACGAGCACGTGGCCCGTCGTCTGCTGCAGGGTGGCGCCCCCGGCCTCCGCCGTGACGTCGTGCACGATCGCGGGGAAGACACCCTGGCCCTCGAGCGCCGGCTCGGCGACCCACGACGTGCGGACGGCGCCGCCGTCGAGCTGGGCGTACCGCGGGCACTCGTCCAGGACCGTCACGAGTGCCCGGAACGCCGCGCGCGCCGCCGCCGCGTCGGGCAGCACCACCACGTCCTGCACGAACGAGACCTCCTCGTTCACCCACGACGTGGCGTCGTGGTGGACCGGCGGGGCCTCGACGATGGTGACCGCGGTGGTGCACGACGGGGGATCCACGGTCGACCCGGCGGGCAGGCCCCACGCGATGGTCCCGGGCACCAGCCCGCGGGACACCCCCGCCGCGGCGGCCGGCACGGCGGCCTCGACGTCCGCCGCCGTGACCAGGAGCGTCGCCGCCGTGGCCGCGTCGAACACGGCGTCCGCACCGGGCACGGGAGCGGCCGTCGTGGGTGCCGTCGGTGAGGCGCTGGGTGTCACGGCCGTGATCGTGGAGGCCGGGGGCTCCGTCTCCGGCACCGGCGTCGCGGTGTCCCAGGGGCGCCGCACCGCGACGACCACGAGCACGACGATCAGCACCACCAGGAGCCACGGCCAGGCCCGGCGCCGACGCGGATACGCCGGGTCCTCGTCCTCGCCCGGCACGTCCGGGGACGCGCCGGGGGCGTCGCCGGGCTCGGGAGCAGTGCCGGACACGCAGGCTCCTTCCATGGCTCGGGCCTCGGTGCCACCCCCGAGGCTAGGCCGTGCGCGCGCCCCCGGCGCGACGACCCGCTGGACGTGCTGCGGCTCAGCGCGGTTCGACGCCCCGGTGCCGCAGACCCCAGATCGCGGAGTCGGTGAGAGCCTCCCACGAGGCCTCGATCAGGTTCGGTCCCACACCGACGGTGCTCCAGGACGTCTGACCGTCCGTGGTCTCGATCAGCACGCGCGTCACGGCGTCCGTGCCCTGCATCTGGTCGAGGATGCGGACCTTGAAGTCGATGAGCTCGAAGTCCTCGAGCTCGGGGTACACCCGCGTCAGCGCGAGCCGCAGCGCGTGGTCGAGCGCGTTGACCGGGCCGTTGCCCTCGCCCGTGCGCACGATGCGCTCCCCGCCGGCGTGCAGCTTGACCGTCGCCTCGGCGGTCGCCTCGGCGCCGCGGCTGCCGTTGCGCTCGATGATCGCGCGCCACGACTCGACGCTGAAGTACGCGGGGCGCGCACCCTCGAGCTCCTCCACGAGGAGCAGCTCGAAGGACGCGTCCGCGGCCTCGTACGTGTACCCGTTGGCCTCGGCGTCCTTGACACGGTGCGTCACGCGCGAGAGGACGTCGGGGTGCTCGGCGAGGTCGATGCCGAGCTGGCGGCCCTTGAGCTCGATCGACGCGCGCCCGGCCATGTCGGAGACGAGCATGCGCATGTCGTTGCCGACGAGCGCCGGGTCGGTGTGCTGGTAGAGGTCCGGGTCCACCTTGATCGCCGACGCGTGGATGCCCGCCTTGTGCGCGAACGCGCTCGCCCCGACGTACGGTTGGCGCGCGAACGGCGAGATGTTGGTGATCTCGCTGATGGCGTGGGCGATGCGGGTGAGCTCCGCGAGGCCGCCCGGGGCATCCGTGTCCCGGGCCAGCACGGACCGGCCGAGCTTGAGCTCGAGGTTCGCCACGACCGACAGCAGGTCGGCGTTCCCCGTGCGCTCCCCGTACCCGTTCACCGTGCCCTGCACGTGACGGCAGCCGGCGTCGACGGCAGCGAGCGTGTTCGCCACCGCGCACCCGGAGTCGTTGTGCGCGTGGATCCCGAGGACCGCCTCGGGCCCGACGGACGCCCGGACCTCCAGCACGACGTCACGCACCCAGTCGGGCAGCATCCCGCCGTTGGTGTCGCACAGCGCGACCACCTCCGCGCCGGCCTCGAAGCCCGCCAGCACCGCACGGCGCGCGAAGTCGGCGTCGTACCGGTAGCCGTCGAAGAAGTGCTCCGCGTCGACGAACACCCGCCTGCCCTCGCGGACCAGGAGCTCGACGGTGTCCCGGATCATCGCCACGCCCTCGTCGGGCGTCGTGCGCAGCGCGCGCTCGACGTGCCGCACGTCGCTCTTGGCGACGAGCGTGACCACCGGGGCCTCCGAGTCGAGCAGCGCCCGCACCTGCGGGTCGTCGACCGCCCGCACGCCGGCCTTGCGGGTCGCGCCGAACGCGGCGAGCACGGCGTGGCGCAGGTCCAGCTCCTTGGCGGCCCGCTTGAAGAACTCGGTGTCCTTGGGCACGGCACCCGGCCAGCCCCCCTCGATGAACCCCACGCCCAGCTCGTCCAGCATCGGCGCGATCGCCAGCTTGTCGGCGACGGACAGGTTGATGCCCTCCTGCTGGGCGCCGTCGCGCAGGGTCGTGTCGTAGACGTGGAACGTCGTGGGCGCGGCCGACGGGGTCGACGCGGGTGCGGCGGGCTGGGTCACGGGTGCTCCTCGGGGCGGGGCGGGCGGACGACGACGAGGCAGGCGCGCGGTGCGCCTCCGGCGGGGGTGGTGCCGGTGCCTCGACGACGTGCCTGCGGGCGGGGGTGGTGCCCGCGGACGTCCTGACCAACAAAAAGACCCCCCGGGGTACGGGAGGTCTGCGCGTCGGCTGGTGGGCCGACGCGCTACACGATGATGAGCGTGAAGCTGGTCACAGGGTGATGGTGGCACAGGACGACCCCGCACGGCACCCCGTCCATCATGCGGACGAGTGGTTCGCACGGCTGGAACCGCGCGAACCGGGACGCTCCGGTGCCGAACGGGCACCCGGTCGCTAGCGTGTGCTGCGACGTCACGCGCCCCGCGCGCGTCCTGACGTCCCGTGCGAGACAGGAGCCGACGATGTCGATCCCCCCTTCGGGCCGGCCGCAGGACGAGCCGACCCGCCGCTACCCGGCGATCCCGCCGGAGCCCGGCACCCCGACGACCCCGGCCCCCCAGCAGCCCGCCACCGTGGCGCCGACCGGCACCCCCGTGCCGGTCGCGGGCACCCCGGCCCGCACCGAGACCCGTCTCACCGTCGAGGCCGGCCGGTTCTGGGCGGGCGCCGCGGCCACGGCTCTCGTCGCCGCGCTCGTCGGGGTCGTCGGCGTGATCGTGCTCCAGCAGATCCTGCGGATCGACCTGGTGTTCCGCGACCCGTTCGGCGCGGGGTCGGCGATGAGCGCGTACGTCCTGGGCGGCGTGCTCGCGGCGCTCGCCGCCGCCGGCCTGCTGCAGCTGCTGGTGCTGACCACGCCGCGCCCGCGGGCGTTCTTCGGCTGGATCCTCGGGCTGGCGACCGTGGTGGCCACGCTCCTGCCCCTGACGTGGACCGACGAGCTCGGCTCCGCGATCGCCTCCGGCCTGGTCAACCTGTTCATCGGCGTGGCCGTGTGGTCGCTGCTGAACGGCGTGCTCGGCTGGACGGTCCGCCGCGTGGCCGCCTGACCCGGACCCTCACGCCCACCGACGAGGTGGGGGGGCGCACCGGTGGGTGCGCGCCCCCACGTCGTCGGTCCGGCCGCGTCAGAGCAGCCGGCGCATCCAGCCGTGGGTGTCGGCCGCCCGGCCGTACTGGACGTCGGTGAGCTGGGCCCGCACCCGGGTCGTCACCGGGCCCGCCGCGCCGTCGCCCACCACGAGGTCGAAGTCGTCGCTCGCGAGACGCCCGATCGGTGTGATCACGGCCGCGGTGCCGCAGGCGAAGACCTCGGTGACCGAACCGTCCGCCAGGCCGCGGCGCAGCTCGTCCAGCAGCACCGGGCGCTCCGCCACGTCGTGCCCGGCCTCGCGCAGCAGCGTGAGGATCGACGAGCGCGTGACGCCCTCGAGGATCGTGCCCGACACCGGCGGGGTCACGACCGAACCGTCGGCGTGCACCACCATGACGTTCATGCCGCCGAGCTCCTCGATCTGGGTGCCCGTCCGGTCGTCCAGGAAGCAGACCTGCTCGAAGCCCTTGGCGTAGGCCTCCTGCTGCGGCAGCAGGCTCGCGGCGTAGTTGCCGCCGCACTTGGCCGCGCCCGTCCCGCCCACGCCGGCGCGGTGGAAGTCGCGTGACACCCAGATCGACACGGGCTTCACGCCACCCGGGAAGTAGGGGCCGACGGGCGAGGCGATGACGAGGAACTCCGCCTCCAGCGAGGGACGCACCCCGAGGAACGCCTCCGAGGCGTACATGAAGGGACGCAGGTAGAGGCTGGTCTCCTCCCCCGTGGGCAGCCACGCACGGTCCACCTCGACGAGCGCCCGAATCGCCCCGAGGAAGTCCGCCTCGGGCAGCTCCGGGAGCGCCAGGCGACGGGCCGAGCGCGCGAAGCGCTGGGCGTTGGCCTCCGGCCGGAACGACCACACGGTCCCGTCGGGGTGGGTGTACGCCTTGAGGCCCTCGAAGATCTCCTGCCCGTAGTGCAGGACGGCCGTCGCGGGGTCGAGCTGGAGCGGGCCGTACTTCTCGACGCGGTGACCGGTCCACCCGCCGGCGTGCGACCAGGAGATGCGCGCCATGTGGTCGGTGAAGACGGTGCCGAAGCTCGGCGACGCGAGCGCGGCCGCGCGCTGCTCGTCGGGCACGGGCGTGTCGGTGGGGTGGTGCTGGAACGCGGACGAAGGGGTCGTCAGGGTGCTCATCGGGGGGCCTTTCACCAGGGTCGACGTCGACGGTACCGGTGCGGACGGCCGGGAGGACAGGCGCGGGCGGTGCCTACGCCGGACGGACGCGCCGTGCGGGCGTCGTGGGCTCGGGACCCCGGAGGGCGTCAGCCGGCGACGCGGGCGGCGAGGTCCTTGCCCACCTCGGCCGTCGACCGTACTCGCTCGGCCGCACCCCGCTGGGCGAGATCGGCGGCGACCGCGGCCTCGACCCGCCGGGCCGCGTCGGGCAGGCCCACGTGGTCGAGCAGGAGCGCGACGGACAGCACGGTGGCGGTCGGGTCGGCCTTGCCCTGGCCCGCGATGTCCGGCGCGGAGCCGTGGACGGGCTCGAACATGCTCGGCGCCGTGCGGTCCGGGTTGATGTTGGCGGACGCAGCCAGCCCGATGCCGCCCGTGATGGCGGCGGCGAGGTCGGTGAGGATGTCACCGAACAGGTTGTCCGTGACGATCACGTCGAACCGCGACGGGTTCGTCACCAGGAAGATGGTCGCGGCGTCCACGTGCAGGTAGTCGACCGTGACGTCGGGGAACTCGGCGTTCACGGCCTCGACCGTGCGCCGCCACAGGTGGCCGGCGTGCACGAGCACGTTGTGCTTGTGCACCAGCGTGAGCTTCTTGCGCGGGCGGGCGGCAGCCCGGGCGAACGCGTCGCGCACGACCCGCTCGACGCCGAACGCCGTGTTGACGCTCACCTCGTTGGCCACCTCGTGCGGCGTGCCGACGCGGATGGCGCCGCCGTTGCCGACGTAGGGCCCCTCGGTGCCCTCGCGCACCACGACGAAGTCGACGTCGCCCGGGTCGGCCAGCGGGCCGGTCACCCCGGTGAAGAGCTTGCTCGGGCGCAGGTTGACGTAGTGGTCGAGCGCGAAGCGGAGCTTGAGCAGCAGGCCGCGCTCAAGGACGCCCGACGGCACGCTCGGGTCGCCGATGGCGCCCAGCAGGATCGCGTCGTGCGTGCGGATCGCGGCCAGGTCCTCGTCCGTGAGCGTCTCGCCCGTCGCGTGCCAGCGGCGCGCGCCCAGGTCGAAGTCGGTCGTGCGGACGGCCGTGCCGGTACCGTGCAGCGCCTGGTCCAGCACGAGCAGACCCTGCTCGACGACCTCCGTCCCGATGCCGTCGCCGGCCACGACGGCCAGGTTCAGGGTGGCGGAGGGGGTCGTGTCGGTCATGGGGTCAGCGTACCCCGGCGTCCACGCCTCGGGATGCACGTCTCACGCTGCGGTCAGTCGACCGGAGGCGTCGGACCGGCCGTGGGGTACACCAGCTCGAAGCGCTCGGTGACCACGTCCATCGTGGGCGAGAACGCCGCGTCACCGAGCACGCGGCGCCAGTACACCTCGTGCTGCTGCCGCCACGACGCGAGGGACAGGTCGTCCTCGCCCTCCGCGGCGGCGTGCTCGGCGCCGACCTGGTCGAACGGCACGACCTCGACCTCGGTGGTGCGCAGCAGCGCGCGCGGGTCGCCCGCGGAGTCGACGACGATCGACACGTCACCGACGCGCGGCAGCGGCTCGTCCGCGGCCGTCAGCTCCGCCAGCGCGGTCGAGGTCGCCGTCTTGCGCCCCTCGAGCACGAGGTCGAGCAGCTCGTCGGCGAGGCGGGCGTCGTCGCCGAACGACCACGCCGGCGGCGCCACGGCGCCGTCGACCGACTCGCCCATGACGGAGTCGAGCTTGCCCCAGCCCAGGTGGCCGCGGGCCGCGTCCCAGAAGTCGGTGATGCGCGTGTCCTGCGTGCCGGCCTCGGCCCGCGCGGTCGGCTGCTGCTCCGTCATCGTCCACCCCTCGTCGTCATCGACCCCGCGTGCACCGCGGAGGTGGCGCCCCTGCCCGGCCGGGCGCCCGCGCGGCGATCCTCCCCCAGCCCTCCGCCCGCCGCACGCCGTCGCGCGGGGGCGGTCCTGCCGGGTCGCGTCACGATCGCCGCGACCCCGCCGCAGCAGAGCAGCCCGGTCGCCGCACGGACGACCGGGCTGCTCCCCGTGGCACGCGTCGGGTCAGCGCGCCGCGCTGCCCTCCTGCCGGTGGGTCGGGCGGTGCTCCGCTCCGACTCCGGCGCAGGCCGCGCGGCGACCAGCGTGCCGCGCGGCCTCCACCTGCGTCACCGCGCCGCGCTGCCCTCCTGGTAGTCCGAGTCGGACGGCTTGACCCACGCGAAGAGCTTGCGCAGCTCGCGGCCGACGGGCTCGATCGGGTGGTTCTGGCCCTTCTCGCGCAGCTCCCCGAACTCCACGCCGTCGGCGTCCTGGTCCGCGATGAAGCGCTCGGCGAAGGCACCGTTCTGGATGTCCGCGAGGACGGCCTTCATGTTCTCCTTCACGTCGGGCGTGATGACCCGCGGGCCGGAGACGTAGTCGCCGTACTCGGCCGTGTCCGAGACCGACCAGCGCTGCTTGGTGATACCGCCCTCGAAGATGAGGTCGACGATGAGCTTGAGCTCGTGCAGCACCTCGAAGTACGCGACCTCGGGCTGGTAGCCCGCCTCGGTCAGGGTCTCGAAGCCGTACTGGATCAGCTGCGAGACTCCGCCGCAGAGGACGGCCTGCTCACCGAACAGGTCGGTCTCGGTCTCCTCGGTGAAGGTGGTCTTGATGCCGGCGGCGCGCAGGCCGCCGATCGCCTTGGCGTACGACAGCGCGAGGTCCCACGCCGAGCCGGACGCGTCCTGCTCGACGGCGACGATGACCGGCACGCCGCGGCCGTCGACGTACTCGCGACGCACGAGGTGGCCCGGGCCCTTGGGGGCGACCATGAGCACGTCGTGGTCCGCGGCGGGCTTGATGTAGCCGAAGCGGATGTTGAAGCCGTGGCCGAAGACCAGGGCCGCGCCGTCCTTGAGGTTCGGCTCGATCTCCTCGCGGTAGACGATGCGCTGGACCTGGTCCGGCGCCAGGATGACGACGACGTCGGCACCCGCGACGGCCTCGGCCACGGACGCGACCTTCAGGCCCTCGTTCTCGGCCTTCGCCCGCGACGAGGAGCCCTCGCGCAGACCGACGGTGACGTCGACGCCGGAGTCGCGCAGGTTGAGGGCGTGCGCGTGCCCCTGGCTGCCGTAGCCGATGACGGCGACCTTCTTGGACTGGATGATCGACAGGTCGGCGTCGTCGTCGTAGAACAGCTCAGCCACGGTGGACTCTCCTCGGGTGTGGGGGGTGAAGCGTGCGGGTGGTGCGAGCGGGTGGGGCCGTCAGGCCGATCGGCTCACGCGCTCGAGCGCGCGGTCGGTGATGGAGCGCGAGCCGCGGCCGATGGCCACGGTGCCGGACTGCACGATCTCACGGATGCCGAACGGCTCCAGGGCGGCGAGCAGCGCGTCGAGCTTGCCGGGGCCGCCGGTCGCCTCGATGACGACCGTGTCCGGCACCACGTCGACGACGTGCGCGCGGAACAGCTGGACGACCTCGAGGACGCTCGTGCGCTGCGTGACGTCGGCCTTGACCTTGACGAGCAGCAGCTCGCGCTGGACCGACGCGGCGTCCTCGAGCTCGACGATCTTGATGACGTTGACGAGCTTGTTGAGCTGCTTGGTCACCTGCTCCAGCGGGAGCGCGTCGACGTCCACGACGACCGTGATGCGGCTGATCTCGGCGTGCTCGGTGGGGCCCACGGCGAGCGAGTGGATGTTGAACGACCGCCGGGCGAACAGCCCCGCGACGCGCGTGAGCACGCCGGGCTTGTTCTCGACGAGGACGGACAGGGTGTGGCGGGTCATCGCTCTCTTCCTTCCTCAGTCCTCGCGGTCCCACGCCGGGCTGATGCCCCGCGCGTACTGGATGGCGTCGTTGCTGACGCCGGCGGCCACCATCGGCCACACCATCGCGTCGCGCGACACCGTGAAGTCCACGACCACGGGACGGTCGTCGATCTCCATGGCGCGCCTGATCGTGGCGTCCACGTCCGCCTTGGTCTCGCACCGCAGGCCCACGGCGCCGTACGCGTCCGCGAGCTTGACGAAGTCCGGGACGCGCGCCGTGCCGTGGCCCGTGTGCAGGTCGGTGTTGGAGTAGCGCGACTCGTAGAACAGCGTCTGCCACTGCCGGACCATGCCGAGCGAGCTGTTGTTGACCACCGCGACCTTGATCGGGATCTCGTTGATCGTGCAGGTGGCGAGCTCCTGGTTGGTCATCTGGAAGCAGCCGTCGCCGTCGATCGCCCACACGGTGCGCGACGGGTCGCCCACCTTCGCCCCCATGGCGGCCGGCACCGCGAAGCCCATCGTGCCCAGCCCGCCGGAGTTCACCCAGGCGCCCGGTCGTTCGTACTTGATGAACTGCGCCGCCCACATCTGGTGCTGACCGACGCCCGCGACGTAGATCGACTCCGGGCCCGAGATCTCGCCGATCCGCGAGATGACGTGCTGCGGGGCCAGGTGGCCGTCCGACGGCTCGTCGAACCCGAGCGGGAAGGTCTCGCGCCACGCGTCGAGCTGCTGCCACCACGCCTCGAGGTCGGGCCTGCCGTGCTGCCCGTGCTCGCGCTCGAGCTCCGGCAGCAGGTCGCCGATCACCTCGCGCAGGTCGCCGACGATCGGGACGTCGGCGCGCTTGTTCTTGCCGATCTCGGCCGGGTCGATGTCCGCGTGCACGACGGTGGCGTTCGGCGCGAACGAGGACAGCAGGCCGGTCACCCGGTCGTCGAAGCGCGCGCCGAGCGCGACCACCAGGTCGGCCTTCTGCAACGCGGCCACGGCCGCGACGGTGCCGTGCATGCCGGGCATGCCCAGGTGCTGCGGGTGCGAGTCGGGCAGCGCGCCGCGCGCCATCAGTGTGGTGACGACCGGGGCGCCGGACAGGTCCGTCAGACGCCGCAGCAGGTCGGAGGCGCCCGACCGGATGACGCCGCCGCCCACGTAGAGCACCGGGCGGCGCGACGTCGCGAGCAGCCGGGCCGCCTCACGGATCTGCTTCACGTGCGGCTTGGTCACGGGGTGGTAGCCCGGCAGGGAGATGTCCTGCGGCCACGAGAACGTCGTCATGGACTGCATCGCGGACTTGGCGATGTCGACCAGCACGGGCCCGGGACGCCCGGTCGAGGCGATGTGGAAGGCCTCGGCGATCGTGCGCGGGATGTCGTCCGGGTCGGTGACCAGGTAGTTGTGCTTGGTGACCGGCAGCGTGATGCCGACGATGTCGGCCTCCTGGAACGCGTCCGTGCCGATCATCGAGGCACCGACCTGGCCCGTGATCGCGACCATCGGCACCGAGTCCATGTTGGCGTCCGCGATGGCCGTGACCAGGTTGGTCGCCCCCGGGCCGGACGTCGCCATGGTCACGCCGACCTTGCCGCTGGCGTAGGCGTAGCCGGCCGCGGCGTGGCCGCCGCCCTGCTCGTGGCGGACCAGGATGTGGCGCACCCGCGTGGAGTCCATCAGCGGGTCGTACGTCGGCAGGATCGCGCCGCCCGGGATCCCGAAGACGACCTCGACCCCCGCCTCCTCGAGCGAGCGGACGATCGACTGCGCGCCGGTGACCTTCTCGGGGCCGACTCGCGTGACGCCCGTCTCGTCGGCGCGGGGCACGGCCTCGCCGGCCGGGCGCACGGGGCGCACGGGCGTGCGCGGAGGTGCGGGATGTGGACCCTGGACCATCGTCGTCTCCTGCGGGTCGGGTGCGGGTGGGGTCGTCCGGTGCGGGGGGGGCCGCACCCGGACGGACGCCGGGCACGAAAAAGCCCCTCGACCCGGGCACCGGGTTGGACGAGGGGCGAGCGCGCGCGACGAGCGACCTGGGCGGGTGGCGTCAGCCGGCGCGCTCAGGAAGTACTACGAGGATCATCTGCACGTCCGTGACCCTACGCCTGGTCCGCCCCGGTGTCACATCCCTGTCACTCCATCTCACATGGTGGTTCACGAGTCCGGAAAATGGACACCCGCTGGGGGTCGCACGACTGTCCGGCGGGTCGTGCCGCACGCCCCTCCCGGGCGGCCTAGGGTCGACGCCACCCGAGGGAGGACGCCTGATGACGAGGACGACGACCTACCGGGCCCTGGCCGCGGCGGCGGCGGCGCTGGCCGTCGGACTGACCGCCTGCGC
>JAEWEJ010000368.1 GCA_023389455.1 Actinomycetes bacterium
GAGCCGCGGCGCCGCGATGCCGTGACGGCGGGCCTCGGCGAGGGCGTCGCGGCAGATCGCTCGCGGCTCGGCGGCGCGAGGGTCGCTGTGCGCCTCGAAGCTGAGGCGCGCCTGCTCGACGTGCGCGAGCAGCCAGGACGACGCGGCGGCGGTCAGCGGCGTCGGGGCGCGCAAGGAGCAGGGTGCTCGCGCGGTGCCGACGCAGGTCGACCCCGCGCCTCGAGGAGGGGGGAAGCAGGTCACGGGAGACGCGCAGCGCCTCCTCGGGATGCGTGCGGCCCGCGCGGGCGGTGCCGCGCCGCGGGTGGCCGACGAGGTCGACGGGTGAGGGAGCGGACGACGGGAATCGAACCCGCGTAGCCAGTTTGGAAGACTGGGGCTCTACCATTGAGCTACGTCCGCGCGCGCTGCGGGCCGGTGCCCGTGGGGGCGTCGACCGTGGCGGCGGAGCAAGGCTACCGGTTCTCGCGCAGTCGTCGCCCCGCACGACGCGGCGCGGTGCAGACCGGGTCGTCGGGCAGGCCCCTTTGGCGGCCGGTCCCAGCCGTGGCGTAGCATCGAGGGTCGCGCGTACGCGCCGTCGGGTGCTCGCACGTCGCCACCCCGAGGCAGGTCCTCGGGTCGGTCACGACGTCGCCCGGGCCGCAGCGTGCAGCGATCACCAGAGCGTGCAGATCGAAGCGTGCCACCCCGTCGGACCCGCCGGCGCCCGGCCATGACCAGTTGGAGATCATCGAAGTGAAGAGCGCCGTCGAGACCCTGGACCCGACGAAGGTCAAGCTGACCGTCGAGGTGACGTACGACGAGCTCAAGCCGAGCATCGACCACGCGTACCAGCACATCGCCGAGCAGGTGACCGTGCCGGGCTTCCGCAAGGGGAAGGTGCCGCCGCGCATCATCGACCAGCGCGTGGGTCGTCCTGCCGTCATCGAGCACGCCGTGAACGAGGGCCTGTCCGGCTTCTACGCCGAGGCCGTGCGGGAGAACAAGCTGCGCCCGATGGGTCAGCCCGCGGTCGAGGTCACGCAGGTGCCCGGCCTGGTTCCCGCCGCCGCCGGTGAGGAGGGCGAGCTGCACTTCACCGCCGAGGTCGAGGTGCGCCCCGAGATCACGCTGCCCGAGCTCGACGGCCTGAGCGTCACGGTCGACGACGTCGAGGTCTCGGACGAGGACGTCGACGCGCGTCTCGACGCACTGCGCGAGCGGTTCGGCTCGCTCGTCGGTGTCGACCGTCCGGCTGAGTCGGGCGACTTCGTCGTCATCGACCTCACCGCGACGATCGACGGCGAGCAGATCGACCAGGTCTCCGGCACGAGCTACCAGATCGGCTCGGGCAACATGCTCGAGGGTCTGGACGAGGCGCTCGTCGGGCTGTCCTCCGGCGAGACCACGACGTTCGAGACCGAGCTCGCCGGTGGGGACCGCAAGGGCGAGAAGGCCCTGGTCAGCGTCACGGCGACCGGCGTCAAGGAGCGTCAGCTGCCCGAGGTCGACGACGAGTTCGCGCAGCTCGCGAGCGAGTTCGACACGATCGACGAGCTGAAGGCCGACCTGCGCGAGCAGGCCGCCCGCATCAAGGCGTCGAACCAGGCCGTGCAGGCGCGTGACCTGCTCGTCGAGAAGCTGACCACCGAGGTCGAGATCCCCGTCCCGGCCGGCGTCGTCGAGGCCGAGGTGCACCGTCACCTCGAGTCCGAGGGGCGCCTGGAGGACGACGAGCACCGCACCGAGGTCACCGAGCAGGCCCAGACCGCGCTGCGCAACCAGATCCTGCTGGACACGCTGGCCGAGCAGCTCGACATCAAGGTGAGCCAGAGCGAGCTGCTCGACTACCTGGTCAGCGCGTCGCGCCAGTACGGCATGGACCCGAACACGTTCATCACGACGCTCGACCAGCAGGGCCAGATCCCCGCCATGGTCGCCGAGGTCGCCCGCTCGAAGGCGCTCGCCGTGGCCCTGCGCCGCGTCGCGGTCGTCGACGGCTCGGGTGCCGCTGTCGACCTGTCCGAGTTCATCGGCACGGACGAGGAGGACGCGGCGGCCGACCAGGCCGACGCCGCCGCCGAGGCCGCCGTCGCCGGTGACGCGGCGACCGACCTCTCCTCCGTCGCGTCCGGCGAGGACAGCGCGGACGAGAAGGCCTGAGCCGAGCCCCGCACGTCACGACGGCCCCGCAGCGCCCCTCAGGGGGTGCCGCGGGGCCGTCGTCGTCCCGCCGCCAGGCGTCCGGGCGGTGCGGCTGCGCCGACAGCGAAACGGCGCGTCGGCGGGACGTGGGCGGGCACGCGCGGGCGTTAGGGTCGCTGCAACGCGCGGTCGACGGCAGCCCCTCCGGGGGCGCGGCGCCCGCGCAGGCACGACGTAGCCAGACGAGGGAGCCTTCGTGAACGAGCAGGTGCCGGCCGTGGCCCGGGCAGATTCTCCGGGTCTCGGTCTCAACGACCACATCTACAACCGACTGCTCCGCGAGCGGATCATCTGGCTCGGCTCGGAGGTCCGGGACGAGAACGCGAACGCGATCTGCGCGCAGATGATGCTGCTGGCGGCCGAGGACCCCGACAAGGACATCTGGCTGTACATCAACTCGCCGGGCGGGTCCATCACCGCCGGCATGGCGATCTACGACACGATGCAGTACATCAAGCCCGACGTCGCGACCATCGCCATGGGCATGGCCGCGTCGATGGGGCAGTTCCTGCTGTCGTCCGGCGCGAAGGGCAAGCGGTACGCCACGCCCCACGCCCGCGTGATGATGCACCAGCCGTCCGGCGGCATCGGTGGCACGGCCACCGACGTGCGGATCAACGCCCAGCTCATCCTGCACATGAAGAAGGTGCTGGCCGAGCTGATCGCCGAGCAGACGGGCAAGAGCGTCGAGCAGATCAACGCGGACTCGGACCGTGACCGCTGGTTCACGGCCCCCGAGGCGCTCGAGTACGGCTTCATCGACCACGTGGTGACGCAGAGCCACTCGGTCACCGGCGGCGGGGGCACCGACCCCCAGTCCGGTGCCGGGGCCCAGGCTTGACGGCCCGGCGACGCGCAGAGAACCAGCGAGGAGAACCTTCGTGAGCATGGAGTCCCAGTTCATCGCCCGCGCCGGCCGGCTGGCCGGCGGCGTGGCGCCCGCGTCGCCGTCGGGCCGGTACGTGCTGCCGCAGTTCGAGGAGCGCACCGCCTACGGCTTCAAGCGTCAGGACCCGTACACCAAGCTGTTCGAGGACCGCATCATCTTCCTCGGCGTGCAGGTGGACGACGCGTCCGCCGACGACGTGATGGCACAGCTGCTCGTGCTGGAGTCCACGGACCCCGACCGCGACATCACGCTGTACATCAACTCGCCCGGCGGCTCCTTCACCGCCCTGACGGCGATCTACGACACGATGCAGTACATCAAGCCGCACATCCAGACCGTCTGCCTCGGGCAGGCGGCGTCGGCCGCGGCCGTGCTGCTGGCAGCGGGCTCGCCCGGCAAGCGTCTGGCGCTGCCCAACGCGCGCGTGCTGATCCACCAGCCCGCGATGGAGGGTGGCGGCTACGCGCAGGCGTCCGACATCGAGATCCAGGCGAACGAGCTCATCCGCATCCGCGAGTGGCTCGAGGCGGCGATCGCCCAGCACACGGGCCGGTCGATCGAGCAGGTGCGCGTCGACATCGAGCGCGACAAGATCCTCACCGCGGCGCAGGCCAAGGAGTACGGGATCGTCGACCAGGTGCTCGAGAGCCGCAAGGGTGTGCACCCCACGGTGGTCCAGCCCAGCTGACATCCGGGTGCCGCGGTCCCGCCCCACGGGCGGGAC
>JAEWEJ010000401.1 GCA_023389455.1 Actinomycetes bacterium
CCGTCTGCCGGCCCCGACGCCCGCGCCGGGGGGCCCCACCCCTGGGGGGGGGGGGCCCCGCTGCTGTGTCGCCCCGCGTCGCTGCGTGCCACGATGCGAGGAGCGCGGCCCTGCCACATCGAGGTGACGCATGACGAGCACGGCACACGACAGCCCTCGACCCGGCGCCGAGCACCTGGTCCACCTCAGCGGGTACCGCCCGTACTCCGAGGAGGCGTCGCAGGTGCTCGAGCACCTCGGCACCACCACCGACGGGCTGTCGTCGGCCCAGGCCGCGGCCCGGCTGGAGACGGTCGGGCCCAACCGGCTGCCCTCGGCGCCCCGCCCGCACGTCCTGCTGCGGTTCGTGCGGCACTTCGACGACGTCCTCATCTACATCCTGCTCGCCGCCGCGGTGCTCAAGGCGTTCCTCGGCGACTGGGTCGACTTCACGGTCATCCTCGTGGTCGCCGTGGTCAACGCGCTGGTCGGGTTCGTGCAGGAGGGCCAGGCCGAGCGCGCGCTGGACGGCATCCGCACGATGCTGTCGCTGTCGGCCACGGTCCGTCGTGACGGGCAGTGGACGGACGTGGACTCCCAGACCCTGGTGCCCGGTGACGTCGTGCGCGTGCGCTCCGGCGACAAGGTGCCGGCCGACGTGCGCCTCGTCGAGGCGACGAACCTGCAGGTCGACGAGTCCGCCCTGACCGGCGAGTCCGTGCCTGCCGCGAAGGACGTCGCCCCGGTGGGCGCCGACGCGGGCGTGGGCGACCGCGCCAGCATGCTGTTCTCCGGCACGATCGTCGCGGCCGGCACCGGCCTGGGGGTCGTGACCGGCACGGGCGCGGCGACCGAGATCGGGCGCATCCAGTCGCTGATCGCGGACGTCGACCACCTCGAGACCCCGCTCAAGCGCCAGCTCACGCGCCTGGGCACGCTGCTGTCCCGGGCGATCCTCGTCATGGCGTTCGCGATGCTCGTCATCGGGCGCGTGGTCCACGACTTCGCCCTGCCGGACCTGGTGTCCGCCGCGATCGGGTTCGCGGTGGCCGCGGTGCCGGAGGGCCTGCCGGCCCTGGTGACGATCACGCTCGCGCTCGGCGTGCAGCAGATGGCCCGCCGCAACGCGATCACCCGCAAGCTCCCCGCGGTCGAGGCCCTGGGGTCCGTCACCACCATCTGCTCGGACAAGACCGGGACGCTGACGAAGAACGAGATGACCGCGCGGACGGTCGTCACGGCCGAGCACCGGTACGCCGTCGAGGGGCTGGGGTACGAGCCGACCGGGGGCGTGACCCTGGACGGCTCCCCCGCACCCGTCGCCGCGCACCCCGACCTGGCGGCGCTGGTGCACGCCGGGGCGCTGTGCAACGACGCCCGCGTCGTCGCGGACGACGCCGGTCGCTGGGGCGTCGTCGGGCAGCCCACCGAGGGCGCGTTGCGCACCCTGGCGCTGAAGGCCGAGGTGGGCACGGACGCGCGGCGGGTCGCCGTGGTGCCCTTCGAGTCCGCGAACAAGCTGTCCGCGACGCTCGACGAGCTGGTCGACGGCACCCTGCGCGTGCACGTCGTCGGCGCCCCGGACCGGTTGCTGGACCGGTCGACCACCCAGCGCGGACCATCGGGCACGGCGGTGGCGCTGGACCGCGAGCGCTGGGAGCACGCCGTCGAGGAGCTGGGCGGGCAGGGGCTGCGCGTCCTCGCCGCGGCCGAGCGCCCCGCGGCCCCCGGCACGACGACGCTCGACCTCGACGACGTGGACACGGGCCTGACCTTCCTGGGCCTGGTGGGCATCGTCGACCCGCCGCGGCCCGAGGCCGTCGCGGCGATCGCCGACTGCCACCGCGCGGGCATCGCGGTGAAGATGATCACGGGCGACCACGCGGGCACGGCCGTCGCGATCGCCCGCGAGCTCGGCATCGTCCGGCACGGCGAGGAGGTCACCGCGCTCACGGGCACCGAGCTCGAGGCGATGAGCCAGGAGCAGCTGCGCACCCGCGTCCAGGACGTCGACGTGTACGCCCGCACCAGCCCGGAGCACAAGATCCGCATCGTGCGCGCCCTGCAGTCGCACCAGGAGGTCGTGGCGATGACGGGCGACGGCGTCAACGACGCGCCCGCCCTGACCCGCGCGGACATCGGCATCGCGATGGGCATCAAGGGCACCGAGGCCACGAAGGAGGCGGCGGAGATCGTCCTGGCGGACGACAACTTCGCGACCATCGAGCGGGCGGTCGAGGAAGGGCGGCGGATCTACGACAACATCCGCAAGTCCGTGGTGTTCCTCCTGCCGACGAACGGCGCGCAGTCGCTCGTGATCCTCGTGGCGGTGCTGTTCGGGCTGGCGCTGCCGCTGACACCGGTGCAGATCCTGTGGGTCAACCTCGTCACCGCGATCACGCTGTCGCTGGCCCTGGCGTACGAGCCCGCGGAGCCCGGGATCATGGACCGGCCGCCGCGCTCCCCGAAGGAGTCCGTGCTGTCGCGCCCCTCGCTCGTCGTCGTCGTGTGGGCCTCGCTGCTCATCGGCGGCACGACGCTGGCCGTCTACCTGCTGGAGAAGCAGCTCGGTGCGAGCGACGGGGTCGCGCAGACGTCGGCCGTGGCGATGCTCGCGCTCGGGCAGACGGCCTTCCTCTTCTCGTGCCGCTTCCTCAACGGGTCGTCGCTGACGTGGCGGGTGCTCACCGGCAACCGGGTCGTGTGGGTCGCGGTGGGGTCGCTGGCCGTGCTGCAGGCGGTCTTCACCTACGCGCCGTTCATGCACAGCTGGTTCGACTCCGCGCCGATCGGCTGGCGGGACTGGGGCCTGACGGCCGCGTTCGCGGTCGGCGTCTTCCTGCTGTGCGAGGTGGGCAAGGCGGTGGCGCGGCGCGTGCGCCCGTGAGGGTTCGCGCGGACGTCAGGCGGGCGTGCGGTCCGGCGGGACGAACCAGCTGACCGAGCGCGCGACGTCTCCCGCGCGCAGCCAGGTGTGACGCTCCGACCGCGGGTCGGCGTCGTGCTCGCGCCACGCGACCATGACGTGCGTGCGCGTCCACCGGATCGCTCGCGCCGCGCGCCACTCCTCGGAGCCGTCGGACCAGACCAGCCGCACCACGACGGCCACGTCCCCCTGCGGGCGCGTCGGGATGCCGTCGGGGACCTCGCTGTTGGCGACGTCGCGGGCCGGGGGTCGGGGCGGGGTGGTGCGGTCGTGCATGACCCCAGCCTATCGAACACCTGTTCGATCGCGTGCCCGGTGGTTGGAGATCACCCGCCGGGCACACCCCGGTGCAGGTCACAGGCGGTTGATGCGCACCATGTTCCCCGCGGGGTCCCGGAACGCGCAGTCGCGCGTGCCGTAGGGCTGGTCCATCGGCTCCTGGACGACCTCGGCGCCGCCCGCCTGGACCTGCGCGAAGACCCCGTCGACGTCGGACGTCGCCAGCACGACGGACCCGTAGGCGCCCTTCGCCATGAGCTCGGCGATGGTGCGGCGCTCCTCGTCCGTGATGCCGGGGTCGGCGGCCGGCGGGTGCAGGACGATCGACGTCTGCGGCTGCGCGGGCGGACCGACGGTGATCCAGCGCATGTCGCCGTAGCCGACGTCGTTGCGGACCTCGAAGCCGAGCACGTCGCGGTAGAACGCGAGCGAGGCCTCGGGGTCGTCGGCAGGGAGGAAGGTGTAGTGGATGAGCAGGTCCATGCCGCCCACGCTAGGAGGGCGGGGTCGGTGTCGGCTTCTCGGATCCTGACCGATGCCGTCGCGGCCGCGTCACCTGCTTCGTGACGCAGCTCGGCAGACCCGCGAGGTCACCCACGCCGTCCGCCGCGCCCTCCCCTGCGCCGTCCCCGGCACCGCCGCGCGCCGCGAGCCGGCGGTACTGCGACGGCGGGATGCCCACCAGCTCGGAGAACCGCGTGCTGAACGTCCCCAGCGACGAGCACCCGACTGCGAAGCAGACCTCGGTGACGCTCAGGTCGCCGCGCCGCAGCAGCGTCATGGCGCGCTCGATGCGCCGGGTCATAAGGTAGCTGTAGGGGGACTCGCCGAACGCGGCGCGGAAGCGCCGGCTCAGGTGGCCGGCCGACATGTGCACCCCACGCGCGAGGGCGGCGACGTCCAGCGGCTGCGCGTGGTCGCGGTCGATGCGGTCGCGCACCGAGCGCAGCAGCCGCAGCTCCCGCAGCCGCGCCTCGTCCCCGGACGTCATGACCACAGCCTGCCCCGCGCGCCGCCGCATGCCCAGGCCCCCGGCGGGTGGACCGCGCACCGCCGTGCGAGGGTGGCAGACGGACGCACGAGCAGGACGCGAAGGGGTGCGATGGCCAGGCGGCGCGACCGGCAGCGGGCACCCGGCCTGCTGCACCCGCACGAGGCGCTGCCGTGGGTGGGCCGCGTCGACCGGGCCGTGCACGCCCGCC
>JAEWEJ010000424.1 GCA_023389455.1 Actinomycetes bacterium
GTCCCGGCCGCAACGGCGCAGGGACGCGGCCGGCCACCGGCCCGCGCCGGACGTCGCGCCCGCGTGCGGCCCGCAGCGGCGCCCACGGCACCACCCTCGCCTCCCCCATGCAGGGGACGATCGTCAAGGTCGCGGTCGCGGAGGGGGCGCAGGTCGCCGAGGGCGACCTCGTGGTCGTGCTCGAGGCGATGAAGATGGAGCAGCCGCTGGTGGCGCACCGCGCCGGGACGGTCCGGTCGCTGACGGCCGGTGTCGGGTCCAGCGTCAGCGCCGGCGGGGCGATCTGCGAGATCGTCGGCTGACCGCGCGTCCGTGACCAGCCACGGCCCGCGCCGGCCCGGGGACGGCTGGGTCGACTGCGCCTGCGGGCGGCGCCACTGGGGCCTGCACGGCGCCGCCGGGCTGCTGCTGGTGCGCCGCGACGCCGCAGGCCGGGCGCGCGACGTCGTGCTGCAGCACCGCGCCCCGTGGAGCGACCAGGGCGGTACGTGGGGCCTGCCCGGTGGCGCCCGCGAGCCCGGTGAGAGCGCCGCGCAGGCCGCGCTGCGCGAGGCCCGCGAGGAGGCCGGGATCGACGCCGCCGACGTCGAGGTGCGCGGGGAGCACGTCCTGCGCCACCCGGACTGGTCCTACACGACGGTGCTGGCCGACGCCGTGCGCCCCCTGCACCCGACCGTGAGCGACACCGAGAGCCTCGCCGTCGCCTGGGTGCCGGTCGACGAGGTCGCCGACCGGCACCTGCTGCCCGCGTTCGCCGACGCCTGGCCCGTGCTGCGCGCCCGCCTGGACGGCTGAGCGCGCCGCAGGGAGCCCCGCGGGCGTCAGTCCGGCGTGCGCTCGTGCAGCATGCGCGCGACCTCGCCGATGGTGCCGGACATCGACGGGTACACGGTGGACGCCTCGGCGACCTCGTCGGCCGTCAGGCGGTGCGTGACGGCCAGGGTGAGCGGGAAGATCGACTCGCTGGCCCGGGGGCCGACGACGACGGCGCCGAGGATCGTCCCGGTGCCGGCGTGCGCGAAGATCTTCACGAAGCCGTCGCGCACGCCCAGCATCTTCGCGCGCGGGTTGCGGGACAGCGGCAGCGTGCTGGTGCGGTAGTGCGTGCCCGTCTCCTGCAGCCGCGACTCCGAGAGGCCGACGGTCGCGATCTCCGGCGCCGTGAAGATGTTGGCCGAGATGCCGCGCAGGGACAGCGGCCGCACCGCGTCGCCCAGGGCGTGGGACATCGCGATCCGCCCCTGCGTGGCCGCGACCGACGCGAGCGGCAGGACGCCCGTGCAGTCGCCGGCCGCGTACACGCCGCGCACGTTGGTGCGCGAGACCTTGTCGACCTCGACGTGGCCCGAGGGCGTCAGGCGCACGCCCACCTCCTCCAGGCCGATCCCGCGCGTGGTGGGCACGGAGCCGACCGCGAACAGCACGTGCGAGCCCTCCACGGTGCGCCCGTCCTCGAGCGTGACGACCACGCCGTCCGCCGTGCGGCGGGCCGACGAGGCCCGCGAGCGCGACATCACCGTCATGCCGCGCTGCCGGAAGATGCGCTCGATGAGCTCGGCCGCGTCGGCGTCCTCGCCCGGCAGCACACGGTCGCGGCTCGACACGAGCACGACGTCCGCCCCGAGCGAGGTGTACGCGCCCGCGAACTCCGCACCGGTGACGCCCGACCCGACGACGACCAGCCGCTCCGGCAGCTCGTCCAGGTCGTACATCTGGGTCCAGGTGAGGATCCGCTCGCCGTCGGGGCGCGCGTCGGGCAGGACGCGGGGCGTCGCACCGGTCGCGACGAGCACGACGTCGGCCGCGAGCGTCTCCTGGCGCCCGTCCCCGCGCTCGACCTCGACCGTCCCGGGCTCCACGAGCCGGCCCGTCCCGGCGACGACGTCCACGCCCTCGCGGGACAGCCGCGCGCGGATGTCGGCCGACTGCGCGCCGGCCAGGTCCCGGACCCGGGCGTTCACGGCCCGCAGGTCGATGCGGTGGCGCAGCGCCGCGGTCGACCCCGGGGGCATGCCGTCGGCGAGCGCGTCGAGGCGGATGCCGAGCTCCGGCGCGCGGTCCGCGATCGTCATCCACTCGGCCGTCGCGATGAGCGTCTTGGACGGCACGACGTCCGTGAGCACGGCCGACCCGCCCAGACCGGACCGCTCGACGACGGTCACGCGCGCACCCAGGCGCCGCGCGACGAGCGCCGCCTCGTAGCCGCCGGGCCCGCCGCCGACGACGACGACGTGCCCGGCCGCCGGGTCGTCCGGGGCGTCGCGGACGGTCGAGGCGGCGGTCGTGGCCGACACCTGCTGCTGGTCGGGGGCGGCGGCGGTCTGCTGGCTCGTCACGGGGACCATCCTGCACGTCAGGGACGTGGTTAGCCTGTTCCCATGAGCGACGTCTCCCCCTCTCGTGACCTCACCGGCGGCGCGGTGCCCAGCCTCGACGACCCGACGACCGACCCGTTCGACGTGGCACGCCTCGCCGCCGAGACGATCGCCCGCCGTACGGGCGTCGCGAAGCACGACGTGGCGCTCGTGCTCGGCTCCGGCTGGGGCGGCGCCGCGGACCTGCTGGGCGAGACGGTCGCCGAGCTGCCGAGCCACGAGGTGCCCGGGTTCTCGCGCGCCGCCGTCGCGGGCCACGTCGGCACGCTGCGCTCGGTGCGCATCGCGGGGGACGGCACCCGGCCGGACCGGTACGCGCTGGTCCTCGGCTCGCGGACGCACCTGTACGAGGGTCTCGGCGTGCGACGCGTCGTGCACGGCATGCGCACGGCGGCCGCGACCGGCGCCACGACGGTGGTGCTGACCAACGGCTGCGGCGGCCTGAACCTCGCGTGGGGCCCCGGCACCCCGGTGCTGATCCGCGACCACCTCAACCTCACCGCGACGTCGCCGCTCGAGGGCGCGACGTTCGTCGACCTCACCGACCTGTACTCGTCGCGGCTGCGCGCGATCGCGCGCGAAATCGACCCGTCGCTCGACGAGGGCGTGTACGTGCAGTTCCCCGGGCCGCACTACGAGACGCCCGCCGAGGTCGCGATGGCCGGGCGGCTCGGCGGCGACCTGGTGGGCATGTCGACCACGCTGGAGGCGATCGCCGCGCGGCACGCGGGCCTCGAGGTGCTGGGCATCTCCCTCGTGACGAACCTCGCGGCGGGCATCAGCCCCGAGCCCCTCGACCACGCGGAGGTGCTCGCCGCCGGGCGCGCCGCCGGTCCGCGCATCAGCGCGCTGCTCGCGGACGTGGTCCGTCGGTTGTGAGCCGCAGCGCCGCCCGTGCCGCCGGAGGTACCGCCCAGTAGGTTGGGAGGCGTGAGCAGCACCGACGACGTCCTCCGCGGGGACAGCCCGACCGCAGCACCGACCCCCGGACGCCCCGACGACCGGGACGCCTGGGAGCGCCTCGCCGAGCAGGTCGAGGCGTGGGTGGCGGACGACCCCGACCCCGCCACGGCCGACGAGCTGACGACGCTCCTGCGGACGGCGCGCGACGTCCCCGAGGGGGACGACCCCACGGCCTCGCTGGGGCGCAGCGAGGCCCGCGCCGCCCGCGCGGAGCTCGCCGACCGGTTCTCCGGCCCGCTGCAGTTCGGCACCGCCGGCCTGCGCGGTCGCCTCGGTGGCGGCCCGAACCGCATGAACCGCGCGGTCGTCATCCGCGCCGCGGCCGGGCTGGCCGACCACCTGCGCGGCGAGCTCGAGGGCGCGACGCCGCCGCCGCGGGTCGTCGTCGGGTACGACGCGCGCCACAACTCCCACCGGTTCGCCCTGGACACCGCGGCCGTCATGACCGCGGTCGGCATCGACGTGCTGCTGCTGCCCCGGCCGCTGCCGACGCCGGTGCTGGCCGCCGCCGTGCGCCGGTACTCCGCGGACGCCGGCGTCATGGTCACCGCCTCCCACAACCCGCCGCAGGACAACGGCTACAAGGTCTACCTCGGCGGTCGGGTCGTCACGGGTGCCGGGCAGGGCGCGCAGATCGTGCCGCCCGCCGACGGCGCCATCGCGGCGGCCATCGCGCGCGTACCGTCGGTGGCCTCCGTGCCCCTGGCCCCCTCGGGGTGGACCGTGCTGGGCGAGGACGTCGTCGAGGAGTACGCCGTCACCGCCGCGGCCGTGGCGCCGGGCGGCGACCGCGACGCACGCGCCCGCCTCAAGGTCGTCCTGACACCGCTGCACGGCGTCGGCGGCGCGCTGACCCGGGACGTGCTGGGCCGCGCGGGCTTCCCCGACGTCACGCTGGTACCCGAGCAGGCCGAGCCGGACCCGGACTTCCCCACCGTCGCGTTCCCGAACCCCGAGGAGCCGGGCGCCACGGACCTCGCCCTGGCGCTCGCGTCGGCGACCCGTGCCGACCTGGTCGTGGCCGTCGACCCGGACGCCGACCGGTGCGCGGTCGCCGTGGTCGACCCTCGTGCGCACGTCCCGGCCCGCGGCCCGGAGACGCCGCAGGCCGACGGCTGGCGCATGCTCACGGGCGACGAGGTGGGCGCCCTGCTGGGTGCCGACGCGGCCACCCGAGCGCGGGAGGCCGGCCCGTCCGCGGGCCCCGCACCGACGCTCGCGTGCTCGATCGTGTCCTCCCGGCTGCTCGGGGCGATCGCGCAGGACGCCGGGCTGCGCTTCGCCTCGACGCTCACGGGCTTCAAGTGGATCTCGCGCGTCGAGGGGCTGGTGTTCGGGTACGAGGAGGCGCTCGGGTACTGCGTCGACCCGGCGCACGTGCGCGACAAGGACGGCATGTCGGCCGCCGTGCGGGTGTGCGACCTGGCGGCACGGCTCGCGGCCGAGGGCCGTACGCTCATCGACGCCCTGGACGACCTGGCGCGCGCGCACGGCCTGTACGCGACGGGGCAGGTCAGCGCCCGCTTCGCGGACCTCAGCCGGATCGGCGCCACGATGACCGCCGTGCGCGAGGCGCCGCCGACGCACCTGGCCGGCTCCCCCGTCGTGGAGGTCGTGGACCTGGCCGCGGGCACGGACGACGACCGCGGCGGCCTGCCGCCCACCGACGGACTGCGCCTGCTCACGCAGGACGGCACGCGCGTGGTGGTCCGCCCGTCCGGCACCGAGCCCAAGGTCAAGGCGTACCTCGAGGTCGTCGTGCCCGTCGCCGCCGACGCCGACCCGTCCGCGCTCGACGCCGCGCACCGCACGGCCCGGGAGCGGCTCGACCACCTCGCACGCGACGTGCGGGCCGCACTCGGCATCGACGGCTAACGCACCACCGCCGGGCGCTGCTCAGCCCGTGCGGGTGCGGCAGCGCCCGGCCGGGCGCTGCTCAGCCCGTGCGGGTGCAGCGCACCTGCGGGACCGCGCGCGCGGCGTCGCTCGCGGCGGTGGCGTTGAACCCGAACGTCACGCTCCCGCCGTCGGCGATCGCGCCGTTCCACTCGAGGTTCTCGGCCGTCACGCTGTTCCCGCTGCGCGTGATCTGCACGGCCCACTGCTCGGTGATCTCCAGCCCCTCGGGCTGGGTCCAGCTGACGACCCAGCCGTGGACGCCGGACGTGGTGGCCGTGACGGTCACGTTCGCCTGCACACCGCCCGGCCACGAGCCCGTGACCTGGTAGGTGGCGGTGCACGCGCCCGCCTGCACCGCGGCCGGCGGGGCGGCCACGCCCGGCTGGGTGTCGGTCGACGCCGGCGGGGCCGTGCTCGGCGGGGGTGCCCCCGCACCGGGATGCGGCGTGCCGCCCGGGGCGGGTGCCCCCGGCGTCACCGGTGCGCCGGGCACGGTGCTCGGCGTGCCGTCGGGCGCGGGCGGGGCCGTGTCGGCCTCCTCCCGCAGCACCGTCTCCCCCGCCGCGAACGGCGTCACCACCGGGTTGACGTCGCTCTCCACGGCGCCGGGGTCGCAGGCCGCCCCGGCGCGGTACGACGTGTAGGCGCCCGCGTCGCAGGTGAACCCGACGACCGCGTCACCGCCGACGACGACGTCGCCCGACAGCCGCGCCGACCCGCGGACCACGGCGACGTCACGCACCACGACGTCGCCCGAGAGCCGGGCACCGCCCTCCACCCAGGCCCGTCCCTCGAGCCGGACCCCCGGCCCGACCGTCGCGTCGCCCCGCACGACGGCGCCCTGCGCGACGTACGCGGCGGGGTCGACGCTGGCGGTGTCCTCGACCCACCCCCCGCCGTGAGGGTGCGCACGCCCACCGGCCAGGCCGTCCGTCGCGGGCTGCGCCACGGTCGCGCCCCCGACCCGGAACTCGTACGGGTAGCGCGTCGTCGCGGCGAAGCTGTCGAGGCCCGAGGCGACGACCTGCCCGGGGGTGGCGACGACGACCAGGTAGACGTCGGTCTCGTCCGGACGCAGCGCGAGCCGCAGCTCGTCGTCGGTCGCCTCGGTGACCGGGCTGTACCGCGGCCCCGCGGGGCCGTCGGCGACCAGGCCGAAGCTCCACCCGGGGTACGCGTCCGCCAGCGCCTCGGCGTGCCCGCGCACCCGCACCCGCACGTCGCCGCCGGACCCGTCGGGCACGAGCCGCACCACCGTGTAGCCGTACGCCCCGGGGGCGAACGTGCCGGTCACGCGGTAGTGCCCGGGGTCGTCCGGGACCTGGTCGACCGGTGTGGTGCGATGGGCCAGGAGGAGCGGGTCGAGACCGGCGAGCAGGGACCCCGGTGGCCCCGTCCCGGTGACGTCCGCGACCGCCGCGCGCATCGCGTACTGCGCCACCCGCCGGTTCAGCGCCGGGGCGTTGGACGACGTCAGCCGCGCGTAGGCGCCCATCAGGTGCTCGGACTCGAGCGAGCCGGTCCACAGCTCGCCGACCAGCCGGGGCGACGACCGCTCGGCCAGGTGCTGCAGCAGCAGCCACCCGGCTGCCCCGTGCCGCGGGCTGCCCCACGCGAGGTGCGGGGCCATCACCTGGTCCGACACGTCCGCGTGCTCCTGGGGCACGGCGACGGTCGCGAGGTAGGCCGAGCCCGCCGCGAGCAGCGTCGCGGCCGACGCCGCGGTCAGCCCGTGCCCGGGGTGGGTGGCCCGGGTGACGTGCTGCAACGTCTCCGCCACACCGCGCGCCAGCTCCCAGGGGGTGCCCGCCGGGACGGTCGGCACGTCGCCCGCCGTCGTCCCGTCCTGCGTGTCGGCCGTCGGGGCGGGCGTGGCGCCGCGTCCCGTGCCGGGCGTGGGCCCGGTCGGTGTCGACGGGTCGGCGCCCGCC
>JAEWEJ010000435.1 GCA_023389455.1 Actinomycetes bacterium
GCAGACGGCCCTCGTCGCGACCAACGAGGGTGTGCCGCTGTACGTCGAGCTGCCGCCGTCGGTCGTGCTCGAGGTCACCTACACCGAGCCCGGCCTGCAGGGCGACCGCTCCTCGGCCGGCACGAAGCCCGCGACGCTCGAGACCGGCTACGAGATCCAGGTGCCGCTGTTCCTCGAGGCCAACACCAAGGTCAAGGTCGACACGCGTGACGGGTCGTACCTCGGCCGCGTGAACGACTGACGTGGGCGCCCGGACCAAGGCGCGCAAGCGCGCGCTCGACGTGCTGTTCGAGGCCGAGCAGCGCGACCTCGACGTCGCGGAGCTCCTCGCGAAGCGGGTCGTGGAGCCGGGCGCGGAGACGTCGCTGCCGCAGTACTCCGTCGACATCGTCGAGGGCGTCCTCGCGCACGCCGAGCGGATCGACGAGCTGCTCGCGACGCACGCGCACGGCTGGACGGTCGCCCGCATGCCCGCCGTCGACCGCGCGCTCCTGCGCATCGGCACCTGGGAGATCCTCTGGAACGACGACGTCCCCGACGCCGTTGCGGTGGACGAGGCCGTGTCCCTGGCGCGGGAGCTCTCGACCGACGAGTCGCCGGCCTTCGTCAACGGCCTCCTGGGTCGCATCGTGGTGCTGAAGCCGACGCTGCTCGCCTGACGGCACCGCGCCGCGCCACCCGACGCCCGGGCACCCTCACAGGTGCTCGGGCGTCGCGTCGTCCACGACTCCGCCGACGACCCGCAGGGGCCGCGGCACACCGCCGGCGCGACGGTCGCCCGCACGTGCCGTCACCCGAGGCGTCGCCTCGGCCCCGGCCGCCGTCCCCGGTCGGGGGCGCGCGCCGCGCACCGGCAGCCCCGGTGCGGGGCGGCCCACGAAGTTGCCCTGCGCCCGCTGGACCCCGAGGTCGACGAGGATCTGCAGGTCGGCCGCCGACTCCACGCCCTCGGCGACGACGTCCAGGCCGTGGTGGTCGGCCAGCGCCATGATCGCCCGCACCGGCCCGGCACCGCGGGGGGTGCGGACCTCCCGCACGAACGACCGGTCGATCTTCAGGACGTCGACGGGCAGGCGCGTCAGCCGCGCGAGCGAGCTGAAGCCGGTGCCGAAGTCGTCCAGCGCGATCCGCGCGCCGCGGGCCCGCAGCTCGGAGAGCACGGGGACGGCCGCCGACGTGCGCAGCATGGTGCTCTCGGTGATCTCGATCGTCAGGTGCTCCCACGGGCCGTGCGCCCACGCCTCGTCGATGCGGGCCAGGACGTCCGGCTCGTGCAGCTCACGCGCCGACAGGTTGACCGCGACGGGCATGTGGTGACGGTCCAGCGCGCGTCGCGCCTGGCGCAGCATCGAGCGCCCGATCGGCACGATGAGCCCGGTCTCCTCGGCGAGGTGGAGCCACCGGTCGGGCAGCAGCAGCCGGTCGTCCTCGTGCCAGCGGGCCAGGGCCTCCAGGCCGACGACCTCGAGCGTGCGGGTGTCGACGATCGGCTGGAAGTACGCGGTGATCCGGTCATGCTCCACGGCCCCCTCGAGGGCGGTGCGCAGGCGTCGGGTGTCCTCGGCCCGGGTGCGCAGGACCGGGTCGAAGAGCCGGTGGCCGGTCGACGTCCGCTTGGCCTCCAGCATCGCGGTGTCCGCGTCGCGCAGCAGGGCGTCCGCGTCCACGACGTGGGTGGGGTCCCAGGTGGCCACGCCGCACGTCAGACGCGGCCCACCCACCGCGCCGGCCCGCACCCCGAGCTCGTGCCGCAGGCGCCGGGCCGTCTCGACGAGGTCGGCGTCGGACGGCGCCCGGGAGATCACGACGGCGAACTCGTCGCCGGCGAGCCGCGCGACGTACGTCTCGTCGTCCACCCACGACCGCAGGTGCGCGGCGATGCGCCGCAGCAGGTCGTCGCCTGCCGCATGACCCTCGCGGTCGTTGACGTCCTTGAAGTCGTCCACGTCGCAGTAGACGACCGCCACGCGGGTGCGCTCGACGGCGGCTCGCTCGAGGACCTCCAGCAGGTGGGTGTCGAGCGCGCGCCGGTTGGGCAGGCCGGTCAGGGCGTCCGTGACCGCCGCCCGCGCCAGGCGGTCGCTCAGCGCGTACCGCTCCGCGGCGGTCGAGACGACCACCCCGAGGTCCACGAGGAACGTCCGCTCGTGCGGCGCCAGGCGCTCCGGCTCGTCGGGGAACAGGTCGACCACGTACCGGTCGCGCTGCAGCGGGCGCAACGACCCCTCGATGGTCGGGTCCCCGAGCACCTCACGGGCGGCGTCGCGCGCCTGCACCAGCAGCGCGTCGGCGTCCTTGTGGAACCACGCGCTGTTGGTGACGGACGCCATCGCGTCGCGCATCAGCTCGCGGCGTCGTCCCGTCAGCTGCGCGCGTCGCACGCGCGCCGAGGCCAGCGACTCCAGGCCCACCGCGAGCGGCAGCGGCCAGAGGCCGGCGAGCAGCGGCCCGAGCGTGCTGCCCGGCAGCAGGACCCCGGTCGTCAGCATGGCCAGCGACGCGGCGGCGGCGGCGACCATCGCGCCCCCGCGCGGCCGCAGGGGCACCGTGCCGAGGCTCGCCACGACGTAGCCGACGGTGAGCCCGAGGGCGACGTACAGCAACGCGGTGGCGGCCGAGCGCGGGGTCGGGTCGCCCGTCACCTGCGCGACCGCCCACAGCGCGGCGCGCGTGACCAGCACCGTGCCGGTCGCCGCGACCCAGGGGACCAGCCGCGGCCCGCCACCCTGGAACGCGCGGACCGTCGGCAGGCACAGGAGGGCGACCAGTCCGACCAGCTGTGCGTGCACGAACGCGAGGGCCTCGCGCAGCTGCCCGTCGTCCAGCACGCCGTGCAGGCCCGCGACGAGCACGAGCGTGGCCATCGCCACCGAGAGCGCGAGCGACCACGCCGAACCGTCCGGGCGCAGTGCGCCGCGCCACCAGAGCCACTGCAGCACGCAGAAGCCGCCGAGCAGGCCGGCGGCGAGCAGCTGCAGGACCGTTGCCCACGAGGGGACGTCGCCGAGCATGGGGGAGACATCGGCGTGTGCGCCGCCCCACATGAACGGCAACCGGGTGAAGCGCGCCGGGTGCGGCGTCGGGCGTGCCGTGCGTCACGCCGGCCGGGGCGGCCCGGACGGGCCCCGCGACGGTAGAGTGGCTCGTCGAGCAACCTCCCTTTAAGCCCGTCCTGTGAGGCGGGGAAGGAGTCGCACGCATGAACTCACGCACGCCTGTGCCCGGAGCGGGGAATCCCGCGGCGGGACCCGCCACCGCGGCACCCGCACCGTCCGGCACCACCGTGCTCGGGGCCGACGACGTCGCCCGGGCACTGACCCGCATCGCCCACGAGATCGTCGAGCGCAACAAGGGCGTCGCCGACGTCGTGCTGCTCGGCATCCCGACCCGTGGCCTGCCGCTGGCCCGACGCCTCGCGCAGCGGCTCTCGCAGGTCGAGGGCGTGGCCGCCGAGGACCTGGTGGGCAGCCTCGACGTGACGATGCACCGGGACGACCTGGCGCACCAGCCGACCCGCACGATCGGGCAGACCTCGGTGCCCGGCGACGGCATCGACGGCAAGGTCGTCGTCCTGGTCGACGACGTCCTGTACTCGGGCCGCACCATCCGGGCCGCGCTCGACGCGATCAGCGACCTGGGCCGACCGCGCGCCGTGCAGCTCGCGGGCCTCGTGGGCCGGGGTCACCGCGAGCTGCCGATCCGCGCCGACTACGTCGGCAAGAACCTGCCCACGGCCACGGCCGAGCGCGTGCGGGTCCTGCTGGCGGAGACGGACGGCGAGGACCGCGTGCTCATCGAGGGGGCCTCCCGATGAAGCACCTGCTCTCCGCCGCCGACCTCGACCGCGAGCAGGCGGTCCTGATCCTCGACACGGCCGGCCAGATGGCCGCCACGCAGGCCCGGGAGATCAAGAAGCTGCCCACGCTGCGCGGCCGCACGGTGGTCAACCTCTTCTTCGAGGACTCCACCCGCACCCGCATCTCGTTCGAGACCGCCGCCAAGCGGCTGTCCGCCGACGTCATCAACTTCTCCGCCAAGGGCTCCAGCGTGTCCAAGGGGGAGTCCCTCAAGGACACCGCGCTCACCCTGCAGGCGATGGGCGCGGACGCGGTGGTCATCCGGCACCAGGCGTCCGGCGCCCCGCACACGCTCGCGCACTCGGGCTGGACGCACGGCGCGGTCGTCAACGCGGGTGACGGGATGCACCAGCACCCCACCCAGGCGCTGCTCGACGCGTACACCCTGCGCCGGCACCTCGTCGGTGACGGCGGCCGCGCCGACGTCACCGGCCGGGACCTGGCCGGTGCCCACGTCGCCGTCGTCGGCGACGTGCTGCACTCGCGCGTGGCGCGGTCCAACGTGCAGCTGCTGCGCACGCTGGGAGCCCGTGTGACGCTCGTCGCGCCGCCCACGCTCGTGCCCGTCGGTGTGCACGCCTGGCCGGCGGAGGTGTCCTACGACCTGGACGAGGTCCTCGCGACCGGCCCCGACGCGGTCATGATGCTGCGTGTCCAGCGCGAGCGGATGTCGAGCGCCGGCGGCGGGTTCTTCCCCAGCCCCCTGGAGTACTCCCGCGGCTACGGTCTCGACGCCCGACGCCTGGCCGTGCTGCCCGACCACGCGGTCGTGCTGCACCCCGGGCCGATGAACCGCGGGCTGGAGATCTCGGCGGACGCCGCGGACTCCCCGCGCGCGGTGATCGTCGAGCAGGTGGCCAACGGTGTCGCGGTCCGCATGGCGGTGCTCTACCTGTTGCTCGCCGGTGGTGAGGGCGGCGCACGCGGCCGGGACGACACCGCACGGACGCCCGAGGAGCAGGAGCGCACGGACGTGCGCACGGACGAGACGAGGACGCAACGGTGACGACGTATCTGCTGACCGGGGCGCGGCCGCTGGGCGGGGACCCGACGGACGTGCTCGTCGCCGACGGCGTCGTGGCCGCGCTGGGTGCCGACGCGCGCGGTGCCGACGCCCAGGTCGTCGACGCGGACGGCCTGGTCCTGCTGCCCGGGCTCGTCGACCTGCACACCCACCTGCGCGAGCCGGGCCGGGAGGACGCCGAGACCGTCGAGTCCGGCACCCGCGCCGCCGCGCTCGGCGGGTTCACCGCGGTGCACGCCATGGCGAACACGACGCCCGCGCAGGACACGGCCGGTGTCGTCGAGCAGGTCTGGCGGCTCGGTCGCGACGCCGGCTGGTGCGACGTGCACCCCGTGGGGGCCGTCACGGTCGGCCTGGCGGGGGAGCGCCTCGCGGAGCTGTCCGCCATGGCCCGCTCGGCCGCGGCCGTGCGCGTCTTCTCCGACGACGGGAAGTGCGTCCACGACCCCGTGGTGATGCGTCGCGCCCTGGAGTACGTCAAGGCGTTCGACGGCGTCGTCGCCCAGCACGCGCAGGAGCCCCGCCTCACCGAGGGCGCCCAGATGCACGAGGGCGTCGTCTCGGCCGAGCTCGGCCTGACCGGGTGGCCGGCCGTCGCGGAGGAGGCGATCGTCGCCCGCGACGTGCTGCTGGCCGAGCACGTCGGGTCGCGCCTGCACGTGCTGCACCTGTCGACGGCCGGGTCCGTGGAGATCGTGCGCTGGGCCAAGGCCCGCGGCATCGACGTCACCGCCGAGGTGACGCCCCACCACCTCCTGCTCACCGACGAGCGCGTGCGCGGCTACGACCCGCGCTTCAAGGTCAACCCGCCCCTGCGCACCGCCCAGGACGTCGAGGCGGTCCGTGCCGGCCTCGCGGACGGCACGATCGACACCGTCGGCACCGACCACGCGCCCCACCCGCGCGAGGACAAGGACTGCGAGTGGGCCGCAGCGGCGTTCGGCATGACCGGGCTGGAGACCGCCCTGTCGGTCGTGCAGGCCGTCATGGTCGACACCGGCCGGTTCACCTGGGCCGACGTCGCCCGCGTGATGTCGACGGCGCCGGCCCGCATCGGCCGGGTCGCCGGGCAGGGGCGGCCGATCGCGGTGGGGGAGCCCGCCAACCTCACCCTCGTCGACCCCGCCGCGCGCCGGGTCGTCGTGCCCGAGCAGCAGGCCACGCTCAGCGTGAACTCGCCCTTCGCGGGCCAGGAGCTGCCCGGACGGGTGGTCGCCACGTTCCTGCGCGGCCGCGCCACGGTCCTCGACGGCGCCCTGGTCGACGCCGGGGTGGGGGTCTGATGCCGACCTGGGCCTCCGTCCTGGTCCTCGCCGCGCTGGCGGTGCTCGGCCTGTGGGGCATGTGGCACGGGTGGCAGGCCCGCGGTCGCCGTACGGCAGCCCTGGTGCCGGCCCTGCCCGACGTCCCGGCCGACCCCGGCGCGGCGCTCGGCGAGCCCGTCGAGGCCGTCTACGTGTCCTCGACGCGCGCGGGCGACTGGCTCGACCGCGTGGTCGCCCACGGCCTGGGCGTGCGCAGCCCCGCGCGGGTGCAGGTCCACGCGGACGGCGTGCTGCTCGCCCGCACCGGCGCGCCCGACGTCTGGGTCCCGGCCCGCGCGCTGCGCGGGGTGGGCACCAGCAGCGGGCAGGCCGGCAAGTTCGTCGGTCGTGACGAGCTCGTCGTCCTGACCTGGGTGCCCGACCCCCGCACGGGAACCCCCCTCGACACCGCGCTGCAGGTGCGCCACGACGACGCGCGACCCGCGCTGCTCGCCGCCGCGCGCACCCTGGTGGCAGCGCCCACCGACATCGACACGGCGCCGTCCGCGGCGCAGGAGGAGCAGGCATGAGCGACGCGATCCTCGTCCTGGAGGACGGCCGCACGTTCACCGGGCGCGCCTACGGGGCGACCGGGCGGACGGTCGGCGAGATCGTCTTCAACACGGGCATGACGGGCTACCAGGAGACCCTGACCGACCCGTCCTACCACCGGCAGGTCGTCGTGATGACGGCGCCGCACATCGGCAACACCGGCGTCAACGACGAGGACCCCGAGTCGAGCCGCATCTGGGTCGCGGGCTACGTGGTGCGCGACCCCGCGCGACGCTCGTCGAGCTGGCGTGCGCGCCGGACGCTGGACGAGGAGCTCGTCGCGCAGGGCGTCGTCGGGATCAGCGACGTGGACACCCGCGCGCTCACCCGGCACCTGCGCGAGCGCGGCGTCATGCGGGCGGGCATCTTCTCCGGCGACGCGCTCGTGCGCGCCGAGGGCGAGCGCCGCCTGGTCGACGAGGTCCTGGCGGCCCCGGCCATGGCGGGCGCCGACCTCGCGGGCGAGGTGAGCACCGCCGAGGCGTACGTCGTGGCGGCCCTGGGCCCCGACGGCGAGCCGCTCGACGAGCCCGTGGCGCGCGTGGCGGCGATCGACCTGGGGATCAAGTCGATGACACCGCAGCGTCTGGCGGAGCGCGGCGTGGAGGTGCACGTGCTGCCCGCGACGTCGGCGATCGACGACGTGCTGGCCGTGAAGCCGGACGGCGTGTTCTTCTCGAACGGGCCGGGCGACCCGTCGGCGGCGCGGCACGAGGTCGACGTCCTGCGCGGCGTCCTCGACCGCCGGATCCCGTTCTTCGGCATCTGCTACGGCAACCAGCTGTTCGGCCGCGCCCTCGGGTTCGGGACGTACAAGCTGCGCTACGGCCACCGCGGCGTGAACCAGCCGGTGGTCGACCGCACGACCGGCAAGGTCGAGATCACCGCGCACAACCACGGCTTCGCGGTCGACGCACCGCTCGACGCCGAGACGGTGGCGCCCTTCGACGGTGGTCGCTACGGGCGGGTGCGCGTGTCGCACGTCGACCTCAACGACGACGTCGTGGAGGGGCTCGAGGCGCTCGACCTGCCGGCCTTCTCCGTCCAGTACCACCCGGAGGCCGCGGCCGGCCCGCACGACGCCGCCTACCTGTTCGACCGCTTCCTGGACCTCATGACCACGCACGGCGACGGCACGGGCTCGACCCCGGACGCCGCCACCACCGAGAAGGGCGCCGCCTGATGCCGCGTCGCGACGACCTGAAGTCCGTCCTCGTCATCGGGTCCGGCCCGATCGTCATCGGCCAGGCCTGCGAGTTCGACTACTCCGGCACCCAGGCGTGCCGCGTGCTCAAGGAGGAGGGCCTGCGGGTCGTCCTCGTGAACTCCAACCCGGCCACGATCATGACCGACCCCGAGTTCGCGGACGCGACCTACGTGGAGCCGATCACGACCGAGGTCCTCACGTCGATCATCGCCAAGGAGCGTCCCGACGCGATCCTGCCGACCCTCGGGGGGCAGACCGCGCTCAACGCGGCCATCGCGCTCGACGAGGCCGGCGTGCTCGAGGAGTACGACGTCGAGCTCATCGGCGCGAACATCCCCGCCATCCAGAAGGGCGAGGACCGCGAGCAGTTCAAGCAGGTCGTCGAGGTCTGCGGCGGCGAGTCCGCGCGCTCGGCGATCATCCACACGATCGACGAGGCGCTGGCCGCGGCCGAGGACCTGGGCTACCCGATGGTCGTGCGCCCGTCGTTCACGATGGGCGGCCTGGGCTCGGGCATCGCGTACGACGAGGCGGACCTGCGCCGGATCGTCGGCCAGGGCCTGCACTACTCGCCGACCACCGAGGTGCTCCTGGAGGAGTCGATCCTCGGCTGGAAGGAGTACGAGCTCGAGCTCATGCGCGACAAGCACGACAACGTCGTGGTCGTGTGCTCGATCGAGAACGTCGACCCGGTCGGCGT
>JAEWEJ010000012.1 GCA_023389455.1 Actinomycetes bacterium
GTGCACCGCGAGCCCGGCCAGCACGCCGACGGCGACGACGAGCACGGGGGCCGCGAGCAGGGCGCCGCCCTGCACGTCCGGCAGGGCGCCGAGCAGCGGGAGCGCCGGCAGCGGCCCGGCGACGACCTCGTCCGGCGAGAAGCGGGTGCCCGCACCGACGGCGAACCCGGGGCCCGCGACCCACGCGACCGCCCACACCACGAGGTTGGGGACGAAGGCCAGCTCCGCGAGCGCGAGCACCACCCCGCCCACCGCGTCGAGCGACAGCCCGCGGACGACGTCGACGACGGTCGCGTACCCGGCGAGCACCCACAGCGCGGTGAGCGTCGCCGCGACGAGCAGCAGCCCCGCGGTCGCGATGAGCCCGGCCCGCAGCCCGACGAGGACGGCGGCCGGCAGCCGGTCCCGCACGGGAGCGACGACCCGGCCCCACGACGCCGCCTCCGGGCGACGCAGCAGCCCCGCACCGAGGCCGAGCCCGCCGACGACCAGCCCACCGGCGAACGAGCGCAGGGTCCCGACCGCGCCGACGCCCGCGACCAGGGCGACGAGGCCCGTCAGCACCGCGTAGCCACCGATCGACGCGAGGGCGCCCGCGCGCGTCGCCAGCCCGGACCGCCGCGCCGACGCGTAGCAGGTGAACAGGGCGAGCACGCTCAGCCCGAGCGGCACCACCGACACGACCGCCCCGCCGAGCGTCGTGGGGACGCCGTGGGCGAGGAGCCACAGGTGCGAGGCGACGACGACGGCGCGCGTCCAGGCGACGTCGGCGTTCGCGGGGTCGGCCGAGGTGGCGACGAACACCGCGATCGCGGGCAGGGCGAGGGTCAGCAGGGACAGCGCGGCAGCCTGCACCGCCGTGAGCACACCGACCACCCACGCGGGGGTGCCGTCGATCGCGGAGGTGAAGAACGAGGGGCGCGGGTCGTCGTGCAGGACACGGCGCGCGCGCCCCGCGACGGGCACGGGACCGGTGGACGACGTGGGCACTGCCCCATCGTCGCCGGTGGGTCCGGTGGGCGGCCGGACCCCGCCCGGCGCGTCGCCACCCCGCCGTCGCGGCCCGGACGCACGCCGGCCCCGGTCCGTCAGGACCGGGGCCGGCGTGGTGGACGTGCGCGCGTCAGGCGCTGAGGATCTCGCGCGCGAGCGCGGCGGTCTCGGACGGGGTCTTCCCGACCTTCACGCCGGCGGCCTCGAGGGCCTCCTTCTTGGCCTGCGCGGTGCCCGACGAGCCGGAGACGATGGCGCCGGCGTGGCCCATCGTCTTGCCCTCGGGGGCCGTGAACCCGGCGACGTAGCCGACGACGGGCTTGGTGACGTGCTCGGCGATGTATGCCGCGGCACGCTCCTCGGCGTCGCCGCCGATCTCGCCGATCATGACGATGAGCTCGGTCTCGGGGTCCGCCTCGAACGCGGCGAGCGCGTCGATGTGCGTGGTGCCGATGATCGGGTCGCCGCCGATGCCGATGGCGGTGGAGAACCCGAAGTCCCGCAGCTCGTACATCATCTGGTAGGTCAGCGTGCCGGACTTCGACACCAGGCCGACCTTGCCGGGCCCCGTGATGTCGGCCGGGATGATGCCGACGTTCGACTTCCCGGGGCTGATGAGGCCGGGGCAGTTGGGGCCGATGAGCCGCACGCCCTTCTCCTGCGCGTAGGAGAAGAACTCGGCCGTGTCCGCCACCGGGACGCCCTCGGTGATGATGACCACGAGCGGCACCCCGGCGTCGACGGCCTCGACGACCGCACCCTTGGTGTGCGCCGGCGGGACGAAGATGACGGAGACGTCGGCGCCGGTCTTGTCGACCGCCTCGACGACGGAGCCGAACACCGGGACGTCCACGTCACCGAACGTGACGGTGGTGCCGGCCTTGCGGGGGTTGACCCCGCCGACCACGTTCGTGCCGGACGCGAGCATGCGGGTCGTGTGCTTCTGGCCCTCGGAACCCGTCATGCCCTGGACGATGACCTTGGAGTCCTCGGTCAGGAAGATCGCCATGTGAAGTCTGCTTCTCTCTGCGTCGGGGGTCTCAGGCGGCGCTGTGCGCCAGGCGGGCGGCCGTGTCGGCGCCGCCGTCCATCGTGTCGGCCAGGGTGACCAGCGGGTGGCCGGCCTCCGCCAGGATGCGGCGACCCTCGACCACGTTGTTGCCGTCCAGCCGGACGACCAGCGGCTTGGACGCCTCGTCCCCGAGGATCTCGAGGGCCGCGACGATGCCGTTGGCGACCGCGTCGCACGCGGTGATGCCGCCGAAGACGTTGACGAACACGGACTTGACCTGGGGGTCCGTGAGGATGATGTCCAGGCCCGCGGCCATCACCTCGGCCGAGGCGCCACCGCCGATGTCGAGGAAGTTGGCGGGCTTGACCCCGCCGTGCGCCTCGCCGGCGTACGCGACGACGTCCAGCGTGCTCATGACGAGCCCCGCGCCGTTGCCGATGATGCCGACCTCACCGTCGAGCTTGACGTAGTTGAGGTCCTTCTCCTTGGCCTTCGCCTCGCGCGGGTCCGCGGCGGCCTTGTCCTCCAGCGCGGCGTGGTCCGGGTGCCGGAAGTCCGCGTTGGCGTCGAGCGTGACCTTGCCGTCGAGCGCGACGACCTCGCCGTCCTCGGTCAGGACGAGCGGGTTGACCTCGACAAGCGTCGCGTCCTCGTCGCGGTACACGAGCCACAGCTTCTGCAGCACGTCCGCGACCTGGCCCGCGATCTGCGGGGCGAACCCGGCGGCGGCGACGATCTCGTCGGCCGTGGCCTGGTCGATGCCGGTGCGCGGGTCGACCGCGACCTTGGCGAGGGCCTCGGGCCGCTCGACGGCGAGCTGCTCGATCTCCATGCCGCCCTCGACCGAGCACATCGCGAGGTAGCGGCGCTCGGCGCGGTCCAGCAGGAGCGAGAAGTAGAACTCCTGGGCGATCCTCGCGCCCGCCGCGACCATCACGCGGTGCACGGTGTGGCCCTTGATGTCCATGCCGAGGATCTCGCCGGCCTTCTCGGCTGCCTCGTCCGCCGACCGTGCGAGCTTCACGCCACCCGCCTTGCCGCGCCCGCCGGTCTTCACCTGGGCCTTGACCACGACCACGCCGCCGTCGGGCGGCAGCAGCTGCTCGGCCGCCGCGCGCGCCTCCTCGGGCGTCGTGGCGACGATGCCGCCGAGCACGGGCACGCCGTGCTTCTCGAAGATGTCACGTGCCTGGTACTCGAACAGGTCCACCTGGTCCGGTTTCCTCTCGTCGACCGCGCGCAGCGACCTCGGTGCGGCCGCATCGCCCGGACGCATGCTATCGCCGGGACCGAGGTCCCTCGACATCAAGAGATGTGTCCGCGCTCACCTTCGCGCTCCGGCGCGCCGACGTCGTGGTCGGCACCACCCGGCCCGACCGGCCGCGGGTGCCGGACGACGGGGCCGGGTTCAGTCGGTGCCACCCTCCCAGGGGTAGCCGTGGCGCACGAAGGCGTCGCGCACGGCCGCCTTCGGCCCCTCGACGTCGTCCGCGAAGAGCTCGCGCCCCTGGGCGTTCTCGATGACGACCTTCGAGCCGCGTCGGTGGACGCCGTCGACCTGGTCGCGGCGGATGACCCGCTCGACGTCGCCACGACGCACGACCCGCACCTGCGCCTCGTTCACCACCAGCACGGCGGCTCCGGTCACGACCCAGGCGGCGAGCGCCGCTCCGAGTGCGGCCCCGATGACGGGCCGCCCCCAGACCAGCCAGTCGACGTCGACCGTGCCGAGCAGCCTCAGCGGCCCCTGGAACGGCATCCACGGGAGCTCCCCGGCCCACCTCGCGAGCAACGGCAGGAGCAGGCCCAGGCAGGCGCCGGCCACCGTCAGCAGCCCGAGGACGAACCACCGGCCCTCGGCGTCGAACCCTCCGACGCGGGTGTCGCCGTCGCTCGCGCCCTCTCCGCCGATGACCACGGCGGACACGATAGCGGCCGGCAGCCGCGGGACGGCCGGGCCCGGCCGGCGCGTCAGCCGGACACGACGGGGACGTCGGTCAGGCGGAAGGGCGCCTTCCCGGCGACCTGGAGCTCACCCCCGCCGCCCCGGAAGCGCGGCGCCACCTCCACCGTCACCGTGTCGGTGCCCGGGTCGGGCCACACGACGGTGACGGTCCGCACCTGACCGGGCTCGATGCCGTTGACGATCCGGTCGGTCAGCGGGTCGCGCCGGCCGTTCTCGGCGTCGGACAGGTAGTCGACCGGGTACCACCGGGTCGTCGGCGACACGAGCGTGACGTTCGTGGGCGCGAACTGCAGGCGGGCGTCGAACGACCCGCGCGAGTCCCACGCGCTGCCGGACAGGGCGTTCAGCGACAGGTCGCCCGTCCCGGTGTTCGTCACCTCGAGGGCACCCACGAGGTACCGGCCGACACGGCGGACCTCCGGGAGCCGCACGTCGAACGTCCCGCCGTCGTCGACGACGGACAGGCCCGTGGCTCCGGGCGCGGTGGGCCCGGCCGGGTCCGGCAGCGCGCCGGTCTCCTCGACGACCTGCACCTCAGCGGGGTCCGCGTCCACGTCCGGGACGAGCACCAGCTCGACCCGGCGGTTCAGCGCCCGCTCGGCGTCGCCGGTGCCGGCGACCACGGGCTGCGACTCGCCGCGGCCCTCGACCGTCACGTCGAACGCCGTGAGGTCGGTCAGCTCGGCGAGCCGCGCGGCGACGGTCGCGGCGCGGCGCTGCGACAGGTCGACGTTGTAGGCGTCGTCACCCTGGTCGTCGGTGTGGCCCACCACCGCGAGCTCACCACCGCCGTGCGCCGCCACCTGAGCGGCGGCCGCCTGCAGCGCGCCGTCGGCCTCGGGGGCGAGCTGGTCGGAGTCGAACGCGAAGAGGACGTCCGACGCGACCGCGACGGCCACCTGCTCGGTGGTGCGCCGCGCCCGGACGTTCCCGTCGTGCGCCTCGCTGAACTCCTCGAGCACGAAGGTCTCGGCCTCGGCGAGCGACCCCTCGACCAGCTCGGCGGGCGGGACGGTGAGCGCGCCGGCCTGCGACGCGGCGACGACGGCGACGTCCTGCACCCAGCCGACCTCGGGCAGCAGCACGTCGACCGTCGCGGAGTCCGGGACGGGGAACGCGGCGTAGACGATCGTCGTGTCCTCGCCGGCCGCCGCGTCGGCGGCCTCCGTCGCCGGGCCCCCGGGGCTGCCGTTGCGGGTCGCCGCCACCCGGTCGTCGGTCGAGCGCAGCACGCTGGTGACGGTCCCGGCCTCGAGGTCCACGAGCCGCGCACCGTTCGGCGCCGGGCTGCCCGTGCTCTCGTAGACGTGCCAGAACGCCATCGCCAGCGTCGAGTAGCTCGTCGGCGCCGCCAGCCGCAGCACGGCCGCACCGTCGTGGACCGCGAGCGGTCCCACCTCGAGGTCGACGGTCTCGCCGTCGAGCAGCGCCTGGACGACGACCGGCTCGGCCGACGATGCCTCGGGCGTCGTCGACGCTGTGGGTGTCGGTGTCGACACGGGCGTCACCGGCTCCCCGCCACCCGTGCAGGCGGCGAGCAGCGCGACGGCGACGACGACGCCCCCGGCACGCGTGAAGGCGCTGGTCATGGGTCTCCTCCTGGGGTCCGGAGGAGCAGCCTAGAGCTTCGTCACCGGGGAGTACCGCAGCAGCAGCCGCTTCTCGCCGTTCGTGCCGAAGTCGATCTTGGCGACCGCGTTCTGCCCGGCGCCCTCGAGCGCGACGACCGTGCCCAAGCCGTACGCGTCGTGCGTCACCTTGTCGCCGATCGACAGGTCCGGGACGGGACCCCGGGGTGTCGCCGAGCCGAACGACGCACCCGTACGGGGCAGCGGCTCGCGCTTCTCGCTGCGCACCGGGCCGCTGCTCGAGCCGGACGAGCCGCGCTCGCCCCACGACGAGCCGCCGCGCGACCCGCCACCGGCCCCGAAGCCCGACCCCCACCCGCCGCGCAGCCGCGACGTGGACGACTCGCGCCGCCGCCAGTCGACGAGCTCCTCGGGGATGTCGTCGAGGAACCGGCTGGGCGGGAACTCGTTGGGGACGCCCCAGGCGGTGCGCACCGCGGCGCGGGACACGTAGAGGCGCTGGCGTGCACGGGTCAGGCCGACGTACGCCAGGCGCCGCTCCTCGGCCAGCTGGTCGGGGTCGGCCAGCGACCGCATGTGCGGGAAGGTGCCGTCCTCCATGCCGGTGAGGAAGACGACGGGGAACTCCAGGCCCTTGGCGGTGTGCAGGGTCATGAGCGTGACGACGCCCGCGTCGCGTGCGGCTGCGGCGGTGGCCTCGTCGTCGACGCCGTCCGGCACGGGGATCTGGTCGGAGTCCGCGACGAGGGACACACGCTCGAGGAAGTCCGTGAGGTCCCCCTCGGGGTCGGACTCCTCGAACTCCGCGGCCACGGCGTGCAGCTCGGCGAGGTTGTCGACGCGCGAGCCGTCCTGCGGGTCGTCGCTGCCGCGCAGCGTCGTGAGGTAGCCGCTGCGGTCGAGCGCGGCCCCGAGCACCTGCGCGGGACCGGCGCCGGACGCGGCGAGGTCGCGCAGCTCGTCGAGCATCGCGGCGAACGCGCGCAGGCCCGTCAGGGCACGGGTGCCGAGGCCGGGGACCTCGTCCAGGCGGGCCAGCGCGGCGCCGAACGAGATGCGCTCGCGCTCGGCGAACGCCGCGACCATCGCCTCCGAGCGCTCCCCCAGCCCGCGCTTGGGCTCGTTGAGGATGCGGCGGGTGCTGACGTCGTCGTCGGGGTTCGCCACCGCGCGCAGGTACGCGATCGCGTCCTTGATCTCCTTGCGCTCGTAGAAGCGCGTACCGCCGACGACCTTGTACGGCAGGCCGACGCGGACCAGCACCTCCTCGAGCGCGCGCGACTGCGCGTTGGCCCGGTAGAAGATCGCGACGTCACCGGGGCGCACACCCTCGGTGTCGCCGAGGCGGTCGATCTCCTCGGCGACGAACCGCGCCTCCTCGTGCTCGGTGTCCGCGACGTACGCGACGATCTGCGGCCCGGCGCCCGAGTCGGTCCACAGCCGCTTGGCCTGGCGCCCGGAGTTCTTGCTGATGACCGCGTTGGCGGCCGACAGGATCGTCTGCGTCGAGCGGTAGTTCTGCTCGAGCAGGATCGTCGTGGCGTCCGGGTAGTCCTCCTCGAACTCCATGATGTTGCGGATCGAGGCCCCGCGGAACGCGTAGATCGACTGGTCGGCGTCGCCGACGACCGTCAGCTCGCCGCGCTCGACGCCGCCCTCCTCCTGCTCGCCGACCCCCGCGAGCTCGCGCACCAGCACGTACTGCGCGTGGTTGGTGTCCTGGTACTCGTCGACCAGGATGTGCCGGAACCGGCGCCGGTAGTGCTCGGCGACCTGCGGGAACGCCTGCAGCAGGTGCACGGTGCGCATGATGAGGTCGTCGAAGTCCAGCGCGTTGGCCTGCTGCAGGCGCTGCTGGTAGCGCGTGTAGACCTGCGCGAGGACGGTGTCGAAGTCGTCCGCGCGGCCACCGCCGTTGCTGGCGGCGAAGGCGTCGGGGTCGACCAGCTCGTCCTTGAGCGCGGAGATCTTGTGGCCCAGCGCCTTGGCCGGGTACTTCTTCGGGTCGAGCTCGAGCTCGCGCGCCACCAGCGTCAGCAGCCGCTGGGAGTCCGCCTGGTCGTAGATCGAGAAGCTGGTGCGCAGGCCGAGCGTCGCGGCCTCGCGGCGCAGGATCCGCACGCACGCGGAGTGGAACGTCGAGACCCACATGCGCTGCGCGGAGGGCCCGACCAGGTGCTCGACGCGCTCACGCATCTCGGCTGCGGCCTTGTTGGTGAAGGTGATGGCGAGGATCTCCCCCGCCCGCGCCCGGTGCGTCGCGAGCAGGTGCGCGATGCGGTGCGTGAGCACGCGCGTCTTGCCCGAGCCGGCGCCGGCGACGATCAGGAGCGGCCCGCCCGCGTGCAGCACGGCCGCGCGCTGCTGCGGGTTGAGCCCGTCCAGCAGCGCGGCGGCGCGCTGCTCGTCGACGGCGGCGTCGTGCCGTGCCGCGGCGTTCAGGCGGGCGCGGTCCTGGTCGGCGCCGGGGTCCCGCTCGTCGTCGCGCGGCGGGACCACGAGCGGCAGGCCGGACGACTCACCGGCGTGCGAGCGCGCGACGGCGGCGCGCGCGTCCGGGGCTCCGGGGACGGGCAGGGCGAGGCTCTCGAACAACGACGTCATGGCACTCCCAGCGTAGGCGCCGGCACCGACACCACACGCACGAGGGCCCCGGACGACCCGCCGGCGGTCGTGTCCGCCGTGCGGACCCCGGGGCCCGGACGTGCTGTGCGAGGGTCAGGCCGACGTCACCAGATGACGGCGAGCGAGACGTTGACCACCACGAGGCCGGCGATGGCGCCGAGGTAGCCGTTGGTCACCTTCTCGGGGCGGCGACGGGCGATGACGACCAGCGCCGTCACCACGAGCGCGATCGCGAGCTTGACGGCGATCTTGACGTGGTTGGCGTCGGCGCCGAGCAGCCCCGTGAGGACCACGCCGGTGACCAGGGCCGTGAGGATGCCGTGGAACGCGCCGTTCGTCAGCTTGCCGGTCTTCATGCCGGCCAGAGCACCGCCGAAGACCATCGCCCATCCGAGCAGGTGCAGGACCAGGAAGATGCCGTGAACGATGTCCATGCGCCCATGGTAGGCGATATGACAGGTCGTCATATCGCTCCCCCACCATCCATCACGTGAAACGTGTCACCTGTGCAGTAGGTTCCCGTCCGGGGAGTCCGACGAACCGGGAGAACTCATGACAGGCGAGGCGCACCCGGGCAGGGCACCCGCGGCCGGCACCACCACTGCGCAGGACCCGGACCTCGCGCGGCTCGACGTGCCCGCCCTCGTCGCCCGCGCACGCGCCGCGGCGGGACCCGACGGCCGCCTCGCCCCCGGGGACGTCGTCGGCTGGGACACCTTCCCGTTCGAGCGGGAGGGCCTGCGGCTGCGCGAGCTGGTGGACCCCACGACGCCCGAGCCGCCACGGTCGGACGAGGACGCCGCGACCTGCCGTCGGTGCGCCCGCCCCGACGACGACTTCACCTGGACCGACGACACGTGGCGCATCCACGCGCCCTCGCCGGTCACGCTGCCGACGCTGCTCCTCGAGCCGCGTGCGCACGGTGACCTGGGTGACCTCGACGACGCGGCCGCCGGCGCGCTGGGCCGCATGATGGTCCGGGTCGAGCGCGCGCTGGCCGCCGTCCCGGGCGTCGGGCGGGTGCACGTGCACCGCTGGGGCGACGGCAACGGGCACCTGCACGTCTTCTTCCTCGCCCGGCCCGAGGGCATGCTCCAGCTGCGCGGCCTCGTCATGCCGCTGTGGGCGCAGCACCTGCCCCCGGTCCCGGACGCCGAGTGGGACCCGATCGTCACGTCCGTCGTCGCACGGCTCGACGCCGACCGGGCCTGACCGCCGCCCGGTCACCGCGCACCACGACAGAGCTCGGAGCAGCCGACGGGCCGCCGCGGGTCAGGGCAGGCGCGGGTCAGAGCCGCCGCGGGTCAGAGCAGGCGGCGCGCCGCCGCCCAGCGGGTCAGCTCGTTGCGGTTCGACAGCTGCAGCTTGCGCAGCACCGCCGAGACGTGCGTCTCCACCGTCTTGACCGAGATGAACAGCTCGCCGGCGACCTCGCGGTACGTGTACCCGCGGGCGATGAGGCGCATGACCTCGCGCTCGCGCGCCGAGAGCCGGTCGAGCTCGTCGTCCCCCGTGGCGATGTCCCCCGCCGCCGCCCCGAAGGCGTCGAGCACGAACCCGGCCAGCCGCGGGGAGAAGACCGCGTCGCCGCCCGCGACCCGCAGCACCGCGTCGGACAGCGCCTGCGGGTCGATGTTCTTGGTGACGTAGCCGCGCGCGCCCACGCGGATGACCGCGACGACGTCCTCGGCCGCGTCCGACACGGACAGCGCGAGGAAGCGCGTGCCCGGCACGTCGACGCACCGCCGCACGACCTCCGCACCGCCGCCGCCGTCGCCACCCGGCAGGTGCACGTCGAGCAGCACCACGGGCGGGCGCAGGTCGTGCACCACCTGGACGGCGGAGTCCACGTCGGCTGCCTCCCCCACCACGCGGACGCGTGCGTCGAGCGACGCCTTCACGCCCGCACGGAACATGTGGTGGTCGTCGACCAGCACCACGTCGACCGGTTCGCTCACGCCTCGCGCTCCTCGTCCTCGTCCTCGCCCCTGCCGGACCCGCCGCCACCGACGGGCATGCACAGGTGCACCTCGGTGCCCCGCGTGGGGCTGCTCGTCACGCGCGCGGTGCCGCCGCGGCGCCGCACCCGACCCATGATCGACTCCCGGACACCGAACCGGTCGGGCCCGACGTCCTCCGGGTCGAACCCGTCGCCTCGGTCGCGCACGAACACCTCGACCGCCTCCGGCCCGACCTCGAGGTACAGCGACACCGGCGGGCGCCCGTGGACCACCGCGTTCACCAGCGCCTCGCGCGTAGCCTGCAGCAGCGCCAGGGTGTCGGGCTCCGGCACACGGTCCCCCACGACGACGACGTCGACCGCCACGGGCTCCCCGCTGGGCCCCGACCGCGAGTCCTCGACCTCGGCCACCACCGCGCGCAGCGCGGCCACGAGTGACGTCCCGGGCTCGTGCCGGTCGTCGTAGAGCCACTCGCGCAGCTCGCGCTCCTGGGCTCGGGCCATGCGGGCCACCTCGGCCGGCTCGTCCGCGCGCGCCCGGATGAGGGCGAGCGTCTGCAGCACCGAGTCGTGCAGGTGCGCGGCGATGTCCGCGCGCTCCGCCTCACGTGCCCGTGCGGCACGCTCGTCCCCCAGCTCGCGCACGAGGCGCACCCACCAGGGCGCCATGACCAGCCCGACTCCCAGCAGCACCGCGAGCGCCGCCACACCGGACTGCAGCAGCAGCGCCGGCTCGACGCCCTGGCCCACGGCCTGCCCCGCGACGAGCAGCACACCGGCTGCCGCGAGCAGCCCGCCGCCGATCAGCCGCAGCACGCTGATCCGCCGCCCGTCGGGGCGTCCGCGCTGCACGGCGTCCAGCTGGCTCCAGGCCAGCGCGACGCCGACCAGCACGACGAGCACGGGCAGCGCCCACGCCGCGTCGATGTCGGCACCGAGCCGCATCGCCACCATCACGGCGGCGGCGAGCACGAGCAGCGCACCGAGCGCCAGCTCCGCCCACGGCACGCGGCGGCCGTCGGCCCGCAGGGTCTGACGACGCGCGAGGCGCTGCAGGGCGCTGGGCCGGCCCGCCGCGGCCGCGGACACCGGGTCGCCGACGGGGACGGTGAGCCACCAGAACACGTACAGCGCGACGCCGGCGCCCGCCGCGGGGACCAGCGCCACCAGGACGAGGCGCACCACGGCGACGGGCACGTCGAGGTGCGCGGCGATCCCGGTGGCGACACCGGCGAACCAGCGACCCTGCTCCGGTCGGCGCAGGGGCAGCCGCACGCGCGGTGGCGCGCCGGGCTGCGCCGGGGCGCCGGAGGGTGCAGGGGTCATGCGCAGATCGTCACACGCCGGGACGCTCACCCGGGCCACCGGGGCCGAGGATCAGGGTGAACCGCACCCGTCCGGGGGTGCGACCCAGGGTCGTCTCAGGGACGGCCCCCGATGTGGCGGGGGCGGCGGCGCGGCAGGCTCGAGCCATGGACACGCAGACTCCCGCCGGTGGCGACACCGGCACGCCGGGCGCGCAGCCCGGTACGGGGCCCGGACCGCACCCGGGCACCACGCCCCCTCCCGCGCACGGCTTCTGGGCCGGGGTGCGACGCACGGGGCTGCACCGCTCCGACGAGCGCTGGGTCGGCGGTGTCGCCGGCGGCCTGGCCGAGCGCGTCGGCGTCGACCCCCTGCTCGTGCGCGGCCTGCTCGCCGTGACGTTCCTCGTCGGCGGCCTCGGCCTGGTCGCCTACGGCGTGGCGTGGGCCCTGCTGCCCGACGCCCGCGACGACCGCATCCTGCTCGAGCGCCTCGGCGCGGGCGACGCGGACGGCGCGCTGATCGGGGCGCTCGCCTTCGTCGTCGTGGGGTTCGCCCGGGGCGACGGCTGGTGGTGGTTCTGGGACGGCGGCAGCGCCCTGGGCGGCGTCGTCTGGCTGGCGTGCGTCGCCGGAATCGTCGCGCTGGTGGTCACGGCCGTGCAGCGGCGTCAGCGCTACGCGGCGGCCCGGCCGACGCCCCCGCCACCGGGGACCGCGCCCTACGGGACGCCACCGCGTCCTGCGGGCGCCGGGACGTGGGCCGCGAGCCCCACCGCACCGCTGCCGACGACCGCGACGGCAGCATCGGCCGGGGCCCAGGACGCCCCGACGCAGCCCTTCCCCGCGTACTCCGGCCCGCCC
>JAEWEJ010000139.1 GCA_023389455.1 Actinomycetes bacterium
GCCGTGGGGAACGCTGCACGGCAGCCACCGGGACGCGCCGCGCCTGCACGCGGGGCTCCTGCGCGCCGCGCACGCCGTGAGCGCGCCGGGCGCGCGGCTCGTCGTGCTGACGCACCAGGTCAGGCTCATGGAACGGGTCGTGCGCGAGCACGCCGACCTCTGGACCGAGCGGTCCGTCACGAAGGTCTTCGCCAAGGGCCACCACCCGCGGGTCCACGTCCTCGACCGTCGCTGAGCGGGACCCGCCGGCGCGCGCTCTCGGTGCGGCGGCTCGTGTCGGTGTCGTCGGCGCGGACGCCGCGGGATGCTCCGCGCCGCCCCCGCGTGGGACGCACGTCCTGCTGAAACGCTTAGCACCCTCGCATGTCGTCAGAGCAGGCCGCACGGTGGTCGAGCCCTCGTGGCGCCCTGTCGTCCCCGGGTCGCATCGATGCGACCCGTCAGGACGTGCGCGGACGGGGCCCCGTACGTCACCGACCCCAGGAGACATGCATGTCCATCCGAACCCGGACCCGGAGCAGGCTCGGCCGCCTCGGTCGGCTCGTCCTCGCCGTCCCCCTCGCGCTCGCGGCCACCGGCCTCGTCGCCACGTCCGCGTCCGCCCACGGGTCCGTCACCGACCCGGCCTCCCGCAACTACAGCTGTTGGGAGCGATGGGGCGACGACCACCTGAACCCGGCCATGGCGCAGCAGGACCCCATGTGCTGGCAGGCGTTCCAGGCCAACCCCAACACCATGTGGAACTGGAACGGCCTCTACCGTGAGGGCGTCGGCGGCCGGCACGAGGCCGTGATCCCCAACGGCCAGCTCTGCTCCGGCGGCAAGACGCAGAACGGTCTGTACGCGTCGCTCGACACCCCGGGCCCCTGGACGATGACGAACGTCTCGTCGTCGTTCACGCTGACGCTCACCGACGGTGCCAAGCACGGCGCCGACTACATGCGCATCTACGTCTCGAAGGCGGGCTTCGACCCGACCACGGAGGCGCTCGGCTGGGACGACCTCGACCTCGTCAAGGAGACCGGTCGCTACGGCACCACGGGCCTGTACGAGACGGACGTGAACCTCTCCGGCCGCTCCGGCCGCGCGGTGCTCTTCACGATCTGGCAGGCCAGCCACCTCGACCAGCCGTACTACATCTGCTCCGACATCAACATCGGCGGCAGCGGCGGCAACCCCGGCCCGACGCCGACCCCGACGCCCACGCCGACGGTCACGCCGACGCCGACGCCCACGCCCACGCCGACGCCGACCCCGACCGTCACCCCGACGCCCACGCCGACCCCGGCCCCCGGTGGCGCCTGCACCGCGACGGTCAAGGCCGTGAGCACGTGGTCCGGTGGCTGGCAGGGTGAGGTCAGCGTGACGGCGGGCTCCGCCGCCATCAGCGGGTGGAAGGTCACCGTCGGTGGCGCGACCATCACGCAGGCGTGGAGCAGCACGCTCAGCGGCAGCGCGCTGACGAACGCCGAGTGGAACGGCTCCCTGGGCGCCGGTGCCAGCACCACGGCCGGCTTCATCGCCTCGGGCGCGCCCGGCTCGCTGACGGCCACCTGCACCACGGCCTGACGCACCATCCCGCCGGCACTCGTCGGCGGTGCACCACCCCGCGGGGGCACGACCTGCGGGACGCACGGCCCTGACGGCCGGGCACAGCCACCCCTCCGGCTGTGCCCGGCCGTCGCACGTGCGCGACGGGCAGGCGGGGGTGTCGAGCGGTCGATCGACGGTGACCGCGACGACCGCGGGATCGAGGTGCGGACGGGCGGGCGCACCGAGTCGTCGGCTCGTGTTCACTACTCCCGTGACCCAGACGACCCAGCGCCTGCCCCGCGTCCGCGCGTCCGAGCTCGTCGGCCGCGGCTGGCTCAACACCGGCGGCAAGGACGTGGCCCTCGCCGACCTGCGCGGCAAGGTCGTCGTGCTCGACTTCTGGACGTTCTGCTGCATCAACTGCCTGCACGTCCTGGACGAGCTGCGGGAGATCGAGGAGCGGCACCGCGACGTCCTCGTCATCATCGGCGTGCACTCGCCCAAGTTCGTCCACGAGGCCGACCCCGTGGCGCTCGCGGCCGCGGTCGAGCGGTACGAGGTGCACCACCCGGTGCTCGACGACCCCGACCTGGTGACGTGGCAGGCGTTCACCGCGCGCGCGTGGCCGACGCTCGTCGTCATCGACCCCGAGGGGTACGTCGTCGCGCAGATGGCCGGCGAGGGGCACGCGCACGCCGTCGAGACGCTGGTGCGCGAGCTGGTCGCGGAGCACGAGGCGAAGGGCACGCTGCACCGCGGCGACGGCCCGTACGTCGCACCGACGCCGCAGCCGACGACCCTGCGGTTCCCCGCCGAGGCGGTCGAGCTGCCGGGTGGCACCTTCCTCGTCGCGGACGCCGGGCACCACGCGCTCACCGAGGTCGCCGCCGACGGCGAGACGCTCGTGCGGCGCATCGGCGCGGGCGAGCGCGGACTCGTCGACGGCGGGCCCGACGAGGCGCGGTTCAGCGAGCCCAACGGCCTGTGCCTCGTCCCGGACGAGCTGCGCGAGCGCCTCGGGTACGACGTCCTCGTCGCGGACACCGTCAACCACGCGCTGCGCGGCGTGCGTCTGGCGGACGGGCACGTCACCACCGTCGCCGGCACGGGTGAGCAGTACATGGTCGGTGCGGTCGACAACGTCGCACCGCTCGACGGCGACACCGTGGCCCCCGCCGAGGCCGGCGTGGGCGACCGGTGGCCGGCGCTGCAGGTGAAGCTGTCCTCGCCGTGGGACGTGACGTGGTCGCAGCAGCTCGCGGCGTTCGTCGTCGCCATGGCCGGCAACCACACGCTGTGGGCCTTCGACCCGGAGCAGGGGTCGATCACGCACCTCGCCGGGACGATGAACGAGGGCCTCGTCGACGGGGCCCCGGAGCAGTCGTGGTTCGCGCAGCCGTCGGGCCTGTCGGTCGACGCCGCCGGGCGGCTGTGGCTCGCCGACGCCGAGACGTCCGCGCTGCGGTGGCTCGACCCCGAGGACGCGTCGGTGCACTCGGTCGCCGGGACCGGGCTGTTCGACTTCGGCCACCGCGACGGCGCTGCCGACCAGGCGCTGTTCCAGCACCCGCTGGGCGTCGCGGCGCTGCCCGACGGCTCGGTGCTCGTGGCCGACACCTACAACGGCGCGCTGCGCCGCTGGCAGCCGGGCGAGGGCGACGCGCCGGGCACCGTGACCACGCTCGCGACCGACCTCGCCGAGCCCAGCGGGCTCGTCCTGCCCGCGGGCGACACCGACCACGTGCTCGTCGTCGAGTCCGCGGCCCACCGCCTCACGCGCGTGCCGCTGCCCGCCGGTGCGGGCACGCAGGTCGACGCCGGCGCGCACCGCACGCAGCGGCCCGTCACCGAGATCGGCACGGGCGTCGCGCTCGAGGTCGTCTTCCACCCCGCGTCGGGCCAGAAGCTCGACGACCGCTGGGGCCCGTCGACGTCGTTGCAGGTCTCGGCCACGCCGCCGGGGCTGCTGCTGGACGGCGCCGGCGACGATGTCGCGCTCACCCGGACGCTGCGCCTCGACCCGACGGTCGGCGAGGGTGTCCTGCACGTGACGGCCCGCGCCGCGAGCTGCGACGCCGACCCGGCCATCGAGCACCCCGCCTGCCACCTCGCGGCGCAGGACTGGGGCGTGCCCGTGCGCGTCGTCGAGGGCGCGACGGGCTCGCTGGTCCTGCCGCTGCACGGCTGAGCCGGGCGGTCCGCCGGTGGGGTCGATCGACCCCACCGGCGGGCACGGCACGGGCACCGCTCGGGCTCGTGCGCCCGGCGCGGTCCGGTCGGGTCAGTGCGCTCCGGCGCCGTCCACGGCGATGGCGACGAGCGCGCGCAGCGCCGTCTGCACCTGGCGGCCGGTCGACGCCGCGGCGGCCACCGCGATCTCGACGACCCACTCGTCGCGCTCGACGCTCAGCAGGCGGGTCTCGGACGCGTCCGCCGGGCTGCCACCGCGCGCGACGGTGGTGAACGCCTGCGACCCGGGCATGCGCTCGCGCACCGCCCAGGAGTCGCCGCCCAGCGTCTCGGTCGCGGCGGCCGCGAACGCGCACAGCCGCGG
>JAEWEJ010000245.1 GCA_023389455.1 Actinomycetes bacterium
GGTGACGGGTGCGCGCGGCTCCGTGCGCGTCAGACCGCGGTGGCGGGGAACCTCTCCCACGCGCGGTGCAGCGCGAGCTGCGCGACCAGGGTCTGCGCCACGGTCGTCGCGTCGTCGCCGACGAGCACCCCCGGCGCCTGCGGGTCGACGCCCGCGGCGTCGAGCACCGCCGTCGCGGCGGGCACCGCGGCCACCGACTTCGCGTGCCGGTACGCCTGCTGGACGAGCAGGACCACCCGCGGGTCGACCGCCACGCCGGGTGCACCGGCCTTGGCGTCGAACGACGGCTGGGCGTCGGGCGCCGGCGCGGCGGCGCCCAGCAGGACGAGGGCGTCGAACTCCGGCGACGCGGCGGTCAGCCAGGTGCGCTGCGCCACGACGTCGGGACGTGCCGGGTCCAGCGGCCCGCCGTGCGGCGCGACCACCAGGGGCAGCACGCCCGCGGCGTCGAGCGCGTCGCGCAGCGCCGTGAGCACGCCGAGGTCGGTCGTCGGGTCGGCGACCAGCCCGACCACGCGCCCGTCGACCGGCCACTGCCGACCGACCTGCGAGAGCGTCGGGCTGGGGGCGACGTCCGGCACCTGCACGGTCGGTGCGGGCGCTGGCAGCCCGAGCCCGGCGGCGACGGTCGCGCACAGCCCGGCGTCGATGTTCGCCAGCGCCTGCAGCTGCCGCTCCTTGATCGCCTGCTCGAAGCACTTGCCCAGCTCGAACGTGTACGCCTGCGCGGTGTGCGCCTGCTCCACGGGCGACAGGCTGCGCCAGAACATGCGCACCTGGCTGTAGTGGTCGTCGTAGGACGCCGGGTTGGCGCGCTCCTTGACGCCCTCGGCCACGCGCGTCGGCACGTCGATGAACGCCAGGTCCGCACCTGCGTGGAACGGGCAGCCGCCGTCCAGCGAGTTCGGCCTGTACGGCGCGACGCCGATGTGGTCGGCGGTCTGGTGCATGCCGTCGCGCAGCATGTCGTTGACGGGCGCGTGCGGCCGGTTGATGGGCAGCTGCTCGAAGTTGGGCCCGCCCAGGCGGCTGAGCTGGGTGTCGAGGTACGAGAACAGCCGGCCCTGCATCAGCGGGTCGTTCGTGACGTCGATGCCGCGCACCAGGTGCCCGACGTGGAACGCGACCTGCTCGGTCTCGGCGAAGTAGTTGCGCGGGTTCGCGTCGAGCGTGAGCAGCCCGATCGGCTGCACCGGGGCGAGCTCCTCGGGGACCAGCTTGGTCGGGTCGAGCAGGTCGATGCCCTCGAACGTCTCGTCCTCGGTGTCGGGGAACACCTGGACGCCGAGCTCCCACTGCGGGTACGCGCCGTGCTCGATGGCCAGCGCCAGGTCGCGGCGGTGGAAGTCCGGGTCGGTGCCCGCGGTGAGCTGCGCCTCCTCCCACGTCTGGGAGTGCACGCCGAGCTTCGGCTTCCAGTGGAACTTCACCAGCGACGTCGTCCCGTCGTCGGCCACCAGGCGGAACGTGTGGACGCCGAAGCCCTCCATCGTCCGGTACGAGCGGGGGATGCCCCGGTCGGACATGTTCCAGATGGTGTGGTGCTGCGCCTCGGTGTGCAGCGAGACGAAGTCCCAGAACGTGTCGTGCGCCGACTGCGCCTGGGGGATCTCGACGTCCGGGTGCGGCTTCACCGCGTGGATCACGTCGGGGAACTTGATGGCGTCCTGGATGAAGAACACCGGGATGTTGTTCCCGACCAGGTCGAACGTGCCCTCGGACGTGTAGAACTTCGTCGCGAACCCGCGGGTGTCGCGCACGGTGTCCGCCGACCCGCGCGAGCCGACGACGGTGGAGAACCGGACGAACACCGGCGTCGTGACGTCGGGCTGCAGGAACTGCGCGCAGGTGAGCTTCGACGCCGTCCCGTAGGACTCGAACCGGCCGTGCGCCGCGGCCCCGCGGGCGTGGACGACGCGCTCGGGGATGCGCTCGTGGTCGAAGTGGGTGATCTTCTCGCGCAGGTGGTGGTCCTGCAGCAGGGTCGGGCCGCGGCGGCCCGCCTTCAGCGAGTGGTCCGTGTCCCGCAGCGGGGCGCCGCTCGCGGTGGTGAGGAACGCGCCGTCCTGGGCGCGGGTCCCGGGGTCACCACCCCACGGGCGACCCGTGGGCGAGACGGCCGCGGGGCCGTCCTGGGAGTCCTTCGGGGGCAACGGTTCGCGGGGCTCGGTGGGCTCGTCGAGCGGAGCGGGAGCGGAGCCCGGGGCGCCGGGCTGGACGGGGGTGTCGGTCACGAGGACGCTCCTGGTGTCTGGTTCGTCGGCCGTCCGGTGGGACGGCTCGTGCCCCGTCCACTATCGAGGGGGCCGTGCGGGTCCGCATCCGCAGCACGGTGCCGTCCCGCAGCCCTCTCACGGCGCGGCACGGCGCGGCACGTCGGCTCCGCGTCCGGTGCGCGACCGTGCGGCACACTGCGTCCACCGCGTCCGGCACCCCGAGCCGGGTGCGCTGGGACGGCACGGAGGCGGGATGACGGTGATGGTCGGCGGGCACGGCGACGAGGCCCGCGGGGTCGTCCCGCCACCCCCGGGCCACGACCCGTGGGCCGGTGCGCCGGCGGTCCCGGAGCCGCGCGTCCCCGAGCCGCACGTCCCGGAGCCGCCCGTCCCCGAGCCGCCGGCCGACCTGCACGTGACGCTGGAGGACGCGCTCGAGGAGGCCGTGGCCGCCGACCGGGCGGGACCGTCCGAGGAGGCGCGGGACGGTGGCCCGGACGGTCTTCTCCCGGACGGTCTTCTGACGGACTGGGTGGCCCGAGCGATCGAGGCGTACCCGCGCCCCTCGTACCCGATGACGCGCGAGTGGGACGTGTCGATCCAGGGGCTCGTGCGGCTCGTGCCGTTCGTCCCGCGGTTCGCCACGGCACCGCTCGGCCTGCTGGACCGGCTCGGGGCGGTGACGCTCTCGGACCGGCGGGTCGGCCTGGACGGCCGGGACGTGCCGTGGGACCGCGTCCTGGAGATCCGCACGGAGCCCGCCTGGACGTGCCTGTCGGCCGAGGCGCTGGAGGCGGACCTGGCGCGGTTCGTCGCCGTGCTCCCGCCGGTGCCGGGGCGCGGGTGGGTGCTGCGGCGCGTCAGCGAGCTGCTGCTGTCCCTCTACCTGGCCGTGCTGCCGCCCGACGACCTGCCCGACGACGTGCTGGACGAGCTGTCCGACGCGCTGCGCGCCGACCCGCCGGCGGGCGGCGCCGGCGACGCGGGGCGTGGCGACCTCCTGGCCTCGCAGGTCGTCACGACGGTGGTGCACCGGCGCCGCGTCGGCACCGGTGAGGCCACGGTCAGCGCACCGTCGGCGCTGCTGCAGCTGGCGCTGCCGGGCACGCCCGAGGCGATCGTCGCGACGGCCCGGGCGCACGGGGTGCCGGTCACGCGCGTGCCGGTCGACGAGACCGCCGTCGGGTCCGTGGTCCGGCGGGCCGTGACGTGGCGGCGTACGGCGACGACGCTGCGGCGGGACCTCGCGGCGCGGTGGGGGCGCCGCCCCTGACGCGTCCTCAGCCGACGAGGTCGGCCTGCTCCGGGTGCCGCTCGAGGTACGCCCGGACGAACGGGCACTGCGGGTCGACGCGTCGCCCCGAGGCGCGCGCGTCGTCCAGCGCGTACGCCACGAGGCGTGAGCCGAGCCCCTTCTCCTGCCGGTCCCCGTCCACGAGCGTGTGCTCGAGGACGACGCGGTCACCGTCGACCGAGTAGCCCAGCTCGCCGACCTGCTCGCCACCGACGCGCAGCACGTAGCGGTGCCCGGCCTGGTCGTGCTCGACGACCGGCTCGGGGTCGTTCGTCGTCATCGCCTCGTCCCTCCGGTGCGGGCGTCCCCGGTGCGGGTGCCCCTCGGCCGAGCGTATCGACGGGCCCGTCGCCCGCCACCGGGCCGGCGTCGTCGTGCTCGGCCCGGGCCGGGCCGCACCCTCGCCGGGGGTGCTCCGGACCTGTGCCGTTCGTCACCACCCGAGGGCCGACGCCGCGGTCGGGGCTGTGACGAGGGACGACGCGACGCGGTGCCGCGGCCTGCCCGGTGCCGGGGCGCCTGCGCCCCGGGGGGGCCCGTCACGGGGAGACGTAGGCTCGTGCCGTGGCCACCTTCTCCTCCGTAGCGCGTCAGCACGTCCTCCAGGCGATCGAGGAGTACGACCGCCGCGGCGCCGAGGACTTCCTCGCGGTCTACGGCTTCGTCCCGAACGACGCCTGGACGATCCAGCACGACGGCCGCGTGTATGACCTGCCGGCCGTGGTCGGCGTGGCGCACCGGTACGCGACGGGCCGCCTGGCGACCTCCGACGACCTCGACGGCAGCCTGCCCGTCGCGGCCGGGATCCTGCGCAAGCGGGGCTTCGAGGTCACGCAGCCCGGCGGGGTCACCGTGCCGAAGGTCCGCGCCGCCGCTGCGCCGCGCGCCCGCCGCACCACCGCGGCCGCCGCCCCGGCCAAGCCGCGGCGTGCCTCCGAGCCGGAGCGCGTGGCACCGGTCTGCCCGACGTGCTCGATGACGCTCCCCGCGACCGGCATCTGCGACTACTGCGCCTGACGGTTCCGACGGCCTCGACGGCCTGACAGTTCTGACGGCCTGACGGCCTGACGGCCTGACGGCCTCGACGGCCTGACGGTCCCGCCTGCCCGACGGCCCGGCCGCACCGGCGGCCTGATGGTGTCGCCGGCCGGACGGCCCCGCCGCGACCCGCCGACCCTCAGCCGCGCACCTGTGGCAGGACGCGGTCGACCGTGGCGCGCACGTCCTCGCTGCCCACGCTGGTGGCCACGACGCCGTACGCCATGCGCACCGCGAGCAGCACGTCGGTGGTCCCCAGGGTGCGCGGCACCAGGCCGGCCGCCTGCGCCCGCGGCAGCGTCTGCTCGACCAGGTCGCGCAGCCGCGGGCCGCCGTCGTAGTCCGGCAGGGACCGGCGGGCGTCGACGATCATCTCGACGAACGCGGACTCCTCGACCACCAGGTCGAGCAGGCGTGACCACAGGCGGACGAACGCGTCGGGCGCGTCGTGCCCCGCGATGGCCGTCAGCTCCTCGAAGTGCGTCTCGAAGACCGCGAGGGCCAGGTCGAGGCGCGTGGGGAAGTGCCGGTAGAGCACGCCCTGGCCCGTGCCGGCCTCCTGCGCGATCGCGCTGAGCGGCACGTGGTAGCCGCGCTCCGCGAAGAGGCGGCGGGCGGCGGCGAGGATCGCGCGCCGGTTTCCCGCGGCAGCCGCGGGACCTCGATTGACGCGCCCGTTGCTCATGGGCATAGTGGCATTCAATCATCCGGACAACGTTGTCCGGTTAGACGGGAGCGAGAGCACGTGGCCGACAGCGAGCAGTCCTACGACCACACCTACGACGTCGTCGTCGTCGGCACCGGAGCCGCCGGTCTCGCCGCCGCGATGGGCGCGATCGACGAGGGGTTGAGCGTCCTGCTCGTCGAGAGCACCGAGAAGTGGGGCGGCAGCACCGCGATGTCCGGCGGGGGCATGTGGATGCCCGACAACCCGCTGATGCGTCGCGACCGCGTCGGCGACTCGCGCGAGGAGGCGCTGACCTACCTCGAGGCGACGGTCGGTGACGCGGGCCCCGCCACCGACCGCGCCCGCAAGGAGGCCTTCGTCGACGGCATCGAGGACTTCGTCACCACGGCCGAGAAGCACGGCATGGTGTTCGCCCGCGCGGCCGACTACCCGGACTACTACCCCGAGCGTCCCGGCGGCAAGATCGGCCGCGCCATCGAGGTCGAGCCCCACGACTCCCGGAAGCTCGGCCCCTGGTGGGGGTCGCTGCGCTCGGCGGTGCCGCTGCCCGCCAAGACCGACGACGTGTGGCTGCTGGGCCGTGCCTGGTCGACCCCCAGCGGGTTCGTCCGCGGAGCGCAGCTCGTGTTCCGTGCCCTCGGCGGCGTCGTCACCGGCAAGCGTCTGGTGGGCATCGGCAACGCGCTGGCGACCGCGTTCTGCAAGGCCGTCGTCATCGACGGCGGGGCGCCCCTGTGGCTGGAGACGCCCATGGACGACCTGCTCGTCGAGGACGGCCGGGTCACCGGGATCACCGTCACCCGCGACGGCCGCACGGAGCGGATCCGGGCCACGCGCGGCGTCATGCTGGCCTCCGGCGGCTTCGAGGCCAACGTGGAGTGGCGGCGCAGGCACCACGGCATCGACGGCGCGCCGTCGGGCAACCCCGGCAACGTCGGGCACCCGATCGAGGTCGCGGCCCGTGCCGGCGCGGCGCTCGACCTCATGGACGACGCGTGGTGGGGGGCCTCCATCGCCACGGTCGACGGTGAGCCCGCCTCGTTCATCGTCGGCGAGCGGTCGATGCCGTTCTCGCTGATGGTCGACGCGAAGGGTGCCCGGTTCGCCAACGAGTCCGAGTCCTACGTGGACCTGGGCCACCACATGCTCGAGCACGACAAGGACGGCGCCTACTGGCTGGTGTTCGACGCCCGGCACGGCCGGCGCTACCTGCGCATGTTCGCCATGGACCCGCGCCAGAAGAAGGCGTGGACGCACGCCGGCATCACGGTGAAGGCCCCGACGCTCGCGGGCCTCGCCGACGCCATGGGCGTGGACCCCGAGACGTTCCGTTCGACGATCGAGCGGTTCAACGGGTACGCGCGCACCGGCGTCGACGGCGAGTTCGGCCGCGGCAACTCCGCGTACGACCGGTACTACGGCGACCCGCTGGTGCACCCCAACCCGAACCTCGGCCCGATCGAGAAGGGCCCGTTCGTGGCGTACCGCGTGGTCGTCGGCGACCTGGGTACCAAGGGCGGCGTCGTCACCGACGCCGACGCCCGCGCGCTGCGCGAGGACGGCACGGTCATCGAGGGCCTGTACGCCGCCGGCAACTGCTCGGCCTCGGTCATGGGTCGCACGTACCCCGGGCCCGGCTCGACCATCGGTCCCGCGGTCGTCTTCGGGCTGCGCGGCGCCCGCCACATGGCGACGCGGCGCTGACCGACGCGCTGCGGCCGGTCGCCGTCGGGCGGCCGGCCGCACGCGCTCAGCGCGTGGTGCCGCGCACCACCAGCCGCACGGGCATGACCAGGTGCTCGGTCTCGAGGTCCGCACCCGACATGCGACGGTCCAGCAGGCGCAGGGACTCCGCGACGACCAGGTCCATGCGCGGGTCCACGGTCGTCAGGCCCGGGGTGAGGTGCGCGCTGACGGCCAGGTCGTCGAAGCCGACCACCTGGACGTCGTCGGGGATGCGCAGGCCGCGGTCGTGCAGCCCGGCCATCACGCCGATGGCGACCTGGTCGGTGACGGCGAAGACGCCGTCGATCGGCAGGCCCCCGTCCACGGCGGTGCGGATGGCCTCGCGGCTCTCGGACATCTCGAAGTGCATGGGCGGCAGGACGAGCCGCTCGTCGGGGACCAGACCGGCCTCGGCGTGGGCGTCGCGCCACCCGGCCGTGCGCATGCCCACCATGCCGGTGTCGGCCTCGTCCAGGGTGCCGCCGGCGATGGCGATGTGCCGCGCGCCGCGCTCGATGAGGTACGCGGTGGCCAGGTGGGCGCCCTCGTAGTTGCCGAGCATCACCTGGTCGAGGTGGGCCGGCGTCCTCTTCTCGCCCAGCAGCACGAGCGGCAGGTCGCTGTGCAGCCGGGCCAGCTCGTCGTCGTGCATGCCCACGACGGACAGCAGGACCCCGTCGTACATCTGCAGCCGCGCCTGCGACAGCGCGCTCAGCTCGCCCTCCCGGCTCGCGCCGGTCTGCTCGATCACCAGGTGCCGGCCGGCGGGCCGCAGGGCGTCGGTCACGGCCGCGGCGAGCTCGGCGAAGTACGGGTGGTCGGCGCGGGGGATGGACAGCGCGATGGTGCCGCTGCGCCCGGCGCGCAGGCTGCGGGCCGTGAGGTTCACCTGGTAGCCCAGCTCGTCCACCGCGGCCAGGACGCGCTGCCGGGTGGCCTCGCTGACGCGGGGGCGGCCGTTCACGACGTTCGACACCGTCATGACGGAGACGCCGGACGCCTTCGCGACGTCCTTCAGTGTGGGCATGGGGACAGCCTAGGGACGGGGAGGATCGCGCGGGCGGGACTTGGTCTTGACAATTCGCCCACCCGTGCCAGAAGGTCTGGTTACGCCGCGTGTAACGATAAAACCGAGGACTCGACGATGAGGCTCCCCAGGCAGCTCGGCAGCGGACCCGTCGGACCTCCCCGAGCCACCACGCACGTCGCGGACCCGCCTGCCGGGCGTCAGCGCTGACGCACCGGCACCGACCCCCGAAGGGACCTTCGTGTCTTCCCTGACTGCCGTCATCGACCTCGACCTGCCCGGGCCGACGATCAGCCGCCACGTGTACGGGCACTTCGCGGAGCACCTCGGCCGCTGCATCTACGGGGGCTTCTGGGTGGGTGAGGACTCGCCCGTCCCGAACGTGCGCGGCCTGCGCACCGACGTCGTCGAGGCCCTGCGGGCGCTGCAGATCCCCAACCTGCGGTGGCCGGGCGGCTGCTTCGCGGACGACTACCACTGGCGCGACGGCATCGGGCCGCGCGACCAGCGCCCCCGGATGGTCAACTCCCACTGGGGCGACGTCGTCGAGGACAACTCCTTCGGCACGCACGAGTTCATGGACCTGTGCGAGCTGCTGGGCGCCGAGCCCTACGTCAACGGCAACGTCGGCTCCGGCACGGTGCGCGAGATGAGCGAGTGGGTGGAGTACCTGACCCGCGCCGACGACTCCCCGATGGCCGCCCTGCGGCGGGCGAACGGCCGCGACGAGCCGTGGCGGCTGCCCTTCTTCGGCATCGGCAACGAGCCCTGGGGCTGCGGCGGCAACATGACCGCCCAGCACTACGCCGACCTGGCCCGCCAGTACGCCACGTACGTGCGCAACCACGGCGGCAACACCGTCTACAAGATCGCCGCCGGGGCCAACGCGGAGGACTACGCGTGGACCGAGGCGCTGATGAAGGTGTCCCAGAAGCTGGGGTGCGGCTGCGACCCCCGGGGGTTCTTCCAGGGCATCTCGATGCACTACTACACGATGTCGGGCGACTGGACCGACAAGGGCCACGCGACGCGCTTCGACACCGACGACTGGTACGTCACGATGCGGCGCGCCCACAAGATCGAGGAGATCGTCCGCGGCCACTCCAACGTCATGGACGCCTACGACCCGGAGCACCGCATCGGCCTCGTCGTCGACGAGTGGGGCACGTGGTGGAACGTCGAGGACGGCACGAACCCCGGGTTCCTGTACCAGCAGAACACCCTGCGCGACGCGCTGGTCGCCAGCCGTCACTTCGACACCTTCCACCGGTACGCCCACCGCGTCTCCATGGCGAACATCGCGCAGACGGTCAACGTGCTGCAGGCGATGATCCTCACCGACCCCGACACCGGGGCCCTCGTCCTGACGCCGAGCTACCACGTGTTCGAGATGAACACCGGCCACCACGACGCGGCCGCGCTCGCGGTGCACGTCAAGGGCCAGGTGCCGACGCGGGAGGTCGAGGGCACGGCGCTGCCGCTGCTGTCGATGTCCGCGTCCACCAAGGACGGCGCGGCGCTGGTGTCCCTGTCGAACCTCGACGCGGACTCCCCGTCGTCGATCGTCCTCGACCTGCGCGGCCGGGAGGTCGTCGCGGTCGCCGCGCGCGTGCTGACCGCACCCACCATCCACGCGCACAACACCCCGGACCGGGCGGCCGCCCGCGGGGCCCGCCGCCC
>JAEWEJ010000271.1 GCA_023389455.1 Actinomycetes bacterium
CCTGGCTCCACGCCTCGCCGCGCTCCCGCGGCGCGGTCCGTCGCGGCACGTCGGTACGGCGCTCTCGGCGGTGGTACGGGCGACGACCCGCCGCCCCTGACCCGCTGCCGCGCACGGCGTGCCGGACCGCCGTCCAGCGCCGCCGCGCGCGTCCGTGACCTCGCGGCTAGCGTGTGCGCGTGACGTTCAGCGAGGGTGGCAGGTTCGAGGGCGGCCGGGTCAAGCGGCACGGACGCGGCGGCACGGCGGCCGCGGGTGGTGGGATCGTCGGCATCATCGCGCTGGCGATCTTCCTGTTCACCGGCCAGGACGTGTCCGGCATCCTCGGCGCCGGGGACGGCGGCGGGGCGAGCGCACCCGTCGGCGAGGTCGGCGAGTGCACGGCCGAGCAGGCGAACGCCGACCCCCTGTGCCGCTACTCGGCCACCCTGGAGGCGCTGGACGTGTACTGGGCGGCGACGGTCCCCGCGGGGACCGCGTTCGCGCCCCCGACGGGCAACGAGTTCAGCGGTGGCGTCGCGACCGGCTGCGGCCAGGCCTCGGCGTCGACCGGACCGTTCTACTGCCCGCCCGACCAGGGCATCTACCTCGACGTCACCTTCTTCGAGCTGCTCCAGCAGCAGCTCGGTGCGCAGGGCGGGCCGCTGGCGGAGATGTACATCTACGCCCACGAGTACGGCCACCACGTCCAGAACCTCACCGGCGTGTTCGACTCCGCCGACCGCAGCGGCGGCGGCGCCGAGTCCGACTCGGTGCGGGTCGAGCTCCAGGCCGACTGCTACGCGGGGATGTGGGTCGGCGACGCCGCGACGCGCGAGGACCCGGAGACCGGCATCACGTACCTGCAGCCGCCGACGCGCGAGGAGCTCGCGCAGGCGCTCGACGCAGCAGCCGCGGTCGGCGACGACCACATCCAGCAGCAGTCCGGCGGTGTGAATCCCGACACGTGGACCCACGGGTCCAGCGAGCAGCGGCAGCGCTGGTTCACCACCGGCTACGAGCAGGGCTCGCTGGAGGCCTGCGACACGTTCGCGACCGACAGCCTCTGACCGGTACCGGCCCGACGGCGCGCGAGCGCCCCCTCACCGCGTGGTGAGGGGGCGCTCGTCACGTCGCTCAGATGTTGAAGCCGAGGGCCCGCATCTGCTCGCGGCCGTCGGGCGTGATCTTCTCCGGGCCCCACGGCGGCATCCACACCCAGTTGATGCGGAAGCCGTCGACGACGCCCTCGAGCGCCTGGGCCGACTGGTCCTCGATGACGTCGGTCAGCGGGCACGCCGCCGACGTGAGCGTCATGTCGATGACCGCGGTGTTCGTCTGGTCGATGACGACGCCGTAGACGAGGCCGAGGTCGACGACGTTGATGCCGAGCTCGGGGTCGATGACGTCGCGCATCGCCTCCTCGACGTCCGCGGCCGTGGCGGCACCGGTCGGGGGCGCGCCGGTCGTCGGCGCGGGGGTGAGGTCTTCGGTGGTCATGCGTCCTCCGTCGTGCGGGCTCCGGACAGGATGAGGGCGTCGGCCAGGGCGACCCAGCCGAGCTGGGCGCACTTGACGCGTGCGGCGTAGCGCGAGACGCCGGTGAACGCCGCGGCGTCCCCCAGGATCTCCTCGGCGTCGTCGCCGATGCCCGCGCCCTGGGACTGCATCAGGTCGCGGAACGTGGCGGCGAGCCGGTCGACGGTCGGCAGGTCCTGCCCGACCACCAGGTCGTGCAGCACGGACGCCGAGGCCTGCGAGATCGAGCACCCCTGGCCCTCCCACGCCACGTCGCGCAGCACCGGCACGTCGCCGGTGGTGTCGACGTCGACGTGCAGCGTGATCTCGTCGCCGCAGGTGGGGTTCACCTGGTGCGAGGTCGCGGCGCAGGTGCCGTGGTCGGCCACGGCCACCCCGACGTCCGTCGCCCCGGCGGGCAGCCCTCGGCCGTGCGGGTGCTTGGCGTGGTCGAGGATGACCTGCTGGTACAGCTGCTCCATGGCCGAGCTCACGCGGGCCTCCCGTCCGTCGTCGTGTCCTGCAGACCGAAGAACGTCCGCACCCCGGCCAGGGCTTCCCGGAAGGCGGCGACGTCCTCGTCGGTCGTGTACACCCCGGCACTCGCGCGGGCCGTGGCGGCCACCCCGAACCGGCGGTGCAGCGGCTGGGCGCAGTGGTGGCCCACGCGCACGGCGATCCCCGCGTCGTCGAGCACCTGGCCGACGTCGTGCGCGTGCACGCCGTCGACGACGAACGAGACGGCCGCGAGCCGGTCGACGGTGTCGGTGGGGCCGATCACCCGGACGCCGGGCACCGACGCCACGGCGTCGAGCAGCAGCCCGGCGACGTGGTGCTCGTGCGCGGCCACGGCCGGCATCCCGAGCTCGGCGAGGTACTGTGCCGCGGCGCCCAGCGCCACGGCCTGCGAGACCATCTGCGTCCCGGCCTCGAAGCGCTGCGGCGGCGGAGCGTAGGTGGTGGCCTCCATCGTCACGACCTCGACCATGGAGCCGCCCGTGGTGACCGGCGGCATCGCCTCGAGCAGCTCGCGCCGCCCGTAGAGCGCGCCCACGCCGGTGGGGCCGTACATCTTGTGGCCGGAGAACGCCGCGAAGTCCACGCCGAGCGTGTGCAGGTCCACCGGCAGGTGCGGCACGGACTGGCACGCGTCCAGCACGGTGAGCGCACCCACCTCCCGGGCCCGGGCGACGAACGCCTCGACCGGGGTGATCGCGCCGGTCACGTTCGACGCGTGCGTGAACGCCAGCACCCGCGTGCGGTCCGTCACGACCGTCGCGAGGTCCTCGGTGCGGATCCGTCCGTCGTCGTCGACACCCAGCCAGCGCAGGGTGGCGCCGGTGCGGGCCGCCAGCTCCTGCCACGGCACGAGGTTCGCGTGGTGCTCGGCCTCGGTGACGACGATCTCGTCGCCCGCACCGAGCGCGAACCGCCGGGCCGCCTCTCCCCCGCGCCCCAGGGACGCGTTGGACATCGCGTACGCCACGAGGTTGACCGCGGCCGTCGCGTTCGACGTCCACACGAGCTCACCGGGCGACGCGCCGACGAACCCGGCCACACGCGCCCGGGCGTCCTCGAACGCCTCGGTCGCCTCCTCGGCGAGCTGGTGCGCGCCGCGGTGCACGGCGGCGTTGCGGCGGACGTAGAAGTCCTGCTCGGCGTCGAGGACGACCTCGGGCTTCTGCGACGTCGCCCCGCTGTCGAGGTACACCAGGCGGCGGCCGTCGCGCAGCGTCCGCTCCAGCAGCGGGAAGTCGGCCCGCACGGCGGTGAGCTCGGCGGCGGACAGCGTCGGGCCGATGGTGGCGGCCGGGACGAGCGGCTCGAGCGTGCTGGTCATGTGTCCTCCGGACGGGCGGCGGGCGCCCGCAGGTGCGTGCGACGAGATGGTCGCCCTGGGGGCGGCCGGTGCGGCGGGCCCCCGGGGGGGGCCCGCCGG
>JAEWEJ010000343.1 GCA_023389455.1 Actinomycetes bacterium
GGCCAGCGCGGGCGGCTCGGCGCCGGCGCCGGCGGCCGGCAGCGGCAGCTCGAGGCCGCCGAGGGGGAGGTCGGCGACCGCCTGCCAGAACGCGGCTCGCGCGGCGTCGTCGCGCGGCGCCATCGCGTAGGCGCCGAGCAGGGGGAGGTCGGGGGTGAGGTGCATCGTTGCTCCGTCTCACGGGGTGGGTGGTACCAGCCGTGCTGAGTGCCACCCGGGACCAAGGTTGTGCTGCGCGGACCCGGTCACGTGACAAGGTTTGTTCCGTTCTTCGGAACATGGTTCCATATCCGCGGCACTGACAGCGAGGTCAGCAAGCCGGACGCAGAGGTCCGGCCAAGCCCCCCCGGGCGGTGCTCACCGAACACCACCCGCTCACCCCCGGGTGAGCCGAACAAGGAGTACATCCCCCATGAGGCGAACCAAGGCCGCGACGATCACCGCGCTCATCGGTGCCTCCGTGCTGGCGCTGACGGCGTGCAGCGCGGGCACGAGCCCGGTCACCGAGGAGTCCCCCAGCGCGTCGGCCGGCACGGACGCCGCGCCGAAGGCCGACACCCTGGTCATGAAGGCCGCGTTCAACCAGCCCGAGAACCACCCGCAGTACATCGTGCTCGACGAGCTCGGCGACAAGCTGTTCGAGGCGACCGACGGCGCGTACGACATCGAGGTCTTCCCGAACGAGACCCTCGGCGCGCAGCGCGAGACCATCGAGCTGGTCCAGGCCGGCACGATCGAGATGGCCTACGTCGGCGGCTCGCTGCTCGAGAACTTCAACCCGGACTTCGTGGTCTTCAACCTGCCGTTCGTCTTCGACTCGCAGGAGCACCAGAGCGAGGTGACGAACGACCCGGAGATCGTGGGCGACCTGTACTCCTCGCTCGAGGACCAGGGCATCAAGGTCGTCAGCGCGTTCCACGGCGGCGTCCGGTCGGTGTACAACGCCGAGAAGCCGATCCACACCCCGGCCGACCTCGCGGGCATGAAGATCCGCGTCATCGAGTCCGACACCAACATCGAGATGATGTCGCTGATGGGCGGCACGGGCACCCCGATGGGCCAGGGCGAGGTCTACACGGCCATCCAGTCCGGCGTCCTCGAGGGCGGCGAGAACAACGAGCTCATCTACGCGAACCTCAAGCACGCCGAGGTCGCGCCGTACTACAGCTACACGCGCCACCTGATGTTCCCGGACTACCTGATCATCAACCCGGACGTCTACGACGCGATGACGCCGGAGCACCAGGAGATCTTCACCGAGCTGCTGGCCGAGGCCCGCGTCGAGGAGGCCAAGCTCTGGAAGGAGCAGGTCATCGAGGGCGTCAAGGCGGCCGAGGCCGCCGGCGCGAAGTTCAACGAGGTCGACACCGACGCGTTCAACGCGGCGATCGCTCCGCTGACGGAGAAGAAGCTGACGACCGACGTCACCAAGAAGATCTACGACCAGGTCCGCGCCGCGGCCAAGTGACCGGCGACCGACGCGAAGAGGTCTGACCAATGACCAGAGCAAAGCTGCTCCTCGACCGGTTGCTGACGTGGGCGTGCGTGGTGCTGTTCGCCGTGCTCGTCGTCGACGTCACGTGGCAGGTCTTCACCCGACAGGTCCTCGACCAGCCCAGCACCTGGTCCGAGGAGCTCGCCAAGTACCTGTTCATCTGGCTGGGCCTCTTCGCGTCGGCGCTCGTCTTCGGCGAGCGCGGCCACATCGCGGTCGACTTCGCCGTGAAGAAGCTCCCCGCCAAGGCGCAGGTCGTCGTGTCCGTGCTCATCCAGCTCTCGATCCTCGTCTTCACGGCCCTCGTCCTCATCTGGGGCGGGTTCCGCGTGGTCGACCTGGCCTGGGAGCAGAACCTGACCGGTCTGCCGGTGAACGTCGGCCCGCTGTACCTGGCGCTGCCGATCTCCGGGGTGCTCATCGCCCTCTACACCCTCTACCACCTGGTCAGGATCCTCACCGGCGCCGAGCGCGCCGTCGAGGACGCCGAGCCGGACGTCCTGTGAAGGAGGCCTGACCCATGGACCCCGCAGCTCTCGCCGCACTGATCCTGCTCGGTGGGATCGCCGTCTTCCTGCTCCTCGGAGCGCCCATCAGCATCGCGGTCGGCCTGTCCTCGGTCGCCGCGATGGTCACCGCCCTCGGATTCGAGAACGGCGTTCTCACGGCCGCGCAGCAGGTCTTCCGCGGCATCAACTCGTTCCCCCTGCTCGCGATCCCGTTCTTCGTGCTCGCCGGTGTGATCATGAACCAAGGCGGGATCGCGCTACGGCTCGTCAACGCCGCCAAGGTCATGGTCGGCAAGATGCCCGGCTCGCTCGCGCAGACCAACGTCGCCGCCAACGCGCTGTTCGGCGCGGTGTCCGGCTCCGGTGTCGCGGCCGCCGCCGCGATCGGCTCGACCATCGGCCCGATCCAGCAGCGTGAGGGCTACGACAAGTCGTTCGCCGCCGCCACGAACATCGCCTCGGCGCCCTCGGGCATGATCATCCCGCCGAGCAACCTGATGATCGTGTACTCGCTCGTCTCGAGCGCCTCGGTCGCCGCGCTGTTCGTCGCGGGCTACATCCCCGGCGCCATGTGGGCCGCGGCCTGCATGCTCATCGTCTACCTGTACGCCCGCAAGCGTCCCGAGCTCAAGGTCACCGAGAAGGTCGGGTTCCGCCAGGGTGCGAAGACGATCCTCGCCGCCGTGCCGGCCCTGCTGCTCATCGTCATCGTCATCGGCGGCATCCTGGCCGGGTACTTCACCCCGACCGAGGGCTCGGTCATCGCGGTCGTCTACTCGCTCGTCCTGTCGTTCGTCTACCGGACCATCAAGGCGCGCCAGATCCCCACGATGCTCATGGACGCGGCACGCACCACCGCCGTCGTCATGTTCCTGGTCGGCGTCAGCTCGATCATGGGCTTCGTCATGTCGTTCGCCCAGATCCCGCAGATGGCGTCCGAGGCGATCTTCTCGGTCAGCACCAACCCGGTGGTCATCCTGCTGCTGATCTCGGTGATCCTGCTGATCCTCGGGTGCTTCATGGACCCGACGCCGGCGGTGCTGATCTTCACGCCGATCTTCCTGCCGATCGTCATGGCCATGGGGATCCACCCCGTCCACTTCGGCATCATGATGGTCTTCAACCTCTCCATCGGGACCATCACGCCACCGGTCGGGCCGATCCTCTTCGTCGGTGCCAAGGTCGCGAACATCTCGATCGAGGCGGTGATCCGGCGCCTGCTGCCCTTCTTCGGCGCCCTGATCCTCGTCCTGATGATGGTCATCTTCACGCCGGCGCTGTCGATGTGGCTGCCCACGCAGCTCGGCCTCGTCACGCCCTGACCGCCACCGGGACGCCGCGCGCCCGCGCGGCGTCCCGGCCGGACGGCCGACCCCACCGCTCTCCCGCACCACCCCCTGGAAGGTCCCCCATGGAACAGCGCTACGCGACCAGCCCGGAGCAGATCCCGGGCATGGACACCGCCGAGCTCCGCCGCCGCTACCTCGTGCCCGGCCTGTTCGCCGACGACGAGGCGAACGCCGTCTACACCCACCACGACCGGGTCGTGCTGCTCGGCGCCAAGCCCGTCACCGGCCCGCTCGCGCTGCCGACGTTCCCCGAGATCCGCTCGGCGTACTTCTTCGAGCACCGCGAGGCCGGCATCGTCAACGTCGGCGGGACGGGGACCGTGACGGTCGACGGGACGGCGTACGAGCTGGCGCACGGCTCGTGCCTCTACGTGGGGCGCGGCGCGCAGGACGTCGTCATGACCTCGGCCGACGCGACGACCCCCGCAAAGTTCTACGTCGTGTCCGCCCCCGCCCACACCGCCTACCCGACGACGCTCGTCGAGGCAGGCCAGGGCACCGTCCGCGAGCTCGGCGACCCGCTCACGTCGAACCGCCGCACGCTCAACCAGTACATCCACGAGAACGGCGTGCGCTCCTGCCAGGTCGTCATGGGTGTCACCACGCTGCACCCCGGCAGCATGTGGAACACCATGCCGGCGCACACCCACGACCGGCGCATGGAGGCGTACCTCTACTTCGACCTCCCGCAGGACGCGCGGATCGTGCACCTCATGGGGCGCCCCGACGAGACCCGCCACCTGCTCGTCGGCAACGAGGAGGCGGTCATCTCCCCCAGCTGGTCCGTCCACTCGGGTGTCGGCACGGCCAGCTACAGCTTCGTGTGGGCCATGGCGGGCGAGAATCAGTCGTTCGACGACATGGACGGGTTCCCGATCACCGACATGCGTTGACGGCCCTGCCCCGCGACGAGAGGTGACCCCGATGACGCAGCCCCTGACGTCTCCAGCCACGCGTGACAAGACGAACGCGAGCGAGAAGACGCTGCTGGTCCTCGAGGCCGCGCTGCGCCACCCCCGGTTCACCGACGTGGTCGAGGCGACCGGCCTGGCGAAGGCCACGACGCACCGCATCATCGCGACGCTCGTGGAGCACGGGTTCGTGGTCGTCACGCCCGACGGCCTGTACCAGCCGGGACCGCAGATCCTCTCGCTCGCGGGGCGGGCCCTGCAGCGCCTCGACATCTCCGCGATCGCCGAGCCGTTCGTCAACGAGCTCGTCGACCGCGTCCACTGCACGTCGCACGTGGGCGTCGCCAACGGCGACGAGATCGTCTACCTCGTCCGCATCGACTCCGACAAGCCGTACCAGATGCCGTCGCGCGTCGGCCACGCGATCCCCATGCACTCCTCGGGGATCGGCAAGGTCGTCCTCGCGGCGCGCAGCGACGACGAGATCGAGCGGTTCGCCGCCCGCACCGGGCTGCCGCGCCGCACCGAGCACACGCTCACGCAGGTCAGCGACCTGCACGCCGAGCTGGCGCGCGTCCGCGAGCGCGGCTACGCGTTCGACCTCGAGGAGAACGTCCCCGGGATCGTCTGCGTCGCGGCGCCGGTGCGGGACCACACCGGCACCGTCAAGTACGGCCTCAGCATCTCCACCCTGTCCGTCGAGTGCTCCTTCGAGCAGCTCGAGGCATTCGCCCCGGCGGTCGTCGAGACCGCCGGTCAGATCTCCGCGGCGCTGGGCTACACCCCCTAGCGCCTGACATGAAAGCGAGCACGTCATGACGACGACCCCGGCCGAGTACGCAGCGGGCCTGTTCACCCTCGAGGGCCGGCTGGCGGTGGTGACAGGGGCGAGCCAGGGCATCGGCCTGGCGATCGCCCGGACCCTCGCCTCCGCGGGAGCCGACGTCATCGGCGTCAGCTACGACATGACCGACGGCGACAGCGACGCGCGGCGCGCCGTCGAGGGCGTCGGGCGGGTCTTCACCCCGCTGCGCGCCGACTTCTCCGACCGCGACCAGGTCGCCGCGCTCGCCGCGGACCTCGCGGAGCGTGACGTCGACATCCTGGTGAACAACGGCGGCACGATCCGCCGCACCCCGGTCGCGCAGCACTCCGACGAGGACTTCGACCACGTCCTCGACGTGAACATGCGCACCGCGTTCGTGCTCTCGCGCGAGGTGGGCCGCGGGATGCTCGAGCGCGGGCACGGCAAGATCGTCAACACCGCCTCCATGCTGAGCTTCCAGGGCGGCATCAACGTGCCCGGGTACACCGCCTCCAAGTCGGCCGTCGCGGGCCTGACCAAGGCGTTCGCCAACGAGTGGGCGGCCTCGGGCGTCAACGTGAACGCCGTCGCTCCCGGGTACGTCGCCACCGCCAACACGCACGACCTGCGCCAGGACGCCGCCCGCAGCCAGTCGATCCTCGACCGCATCCCCGCGGGCCGCTGGGCGACGCCCGACGACATCGCCGGCGCCGTGCTGTACCTGTGCTCGCGGGCCGCGGACTACGTGCACGGTGCCGTGCTGCCCGTCGACGGCGGCTGGCTCGCACGATGAGGATCGTCGTCACCGAGTGCGACCACGACTCGTTCGACGCCGAGCTCGAGGTCGCCGGCGCCGCCGGCGCGGAGCTGGTCGTCACGCAGTCCTTCACGCCGCAGGACCTGGTCGCCAACGCCGCCGGCGCGGACGGGATCCTCGTGCAGTACGCGCGGATCACCGCCGAGGTCATGGACGCCCTGCCGTCGCTGCGCGCGATCGGCCGGTACGGCGTCGGCATCGACTCCGTCGACGTGGCCGCGGCCACGGCACGCGGCATCGCCGTGTGCAACGTCCCCGACTACGGCACCGAGGCGGTGTCCGACCACGCGATCGCGATGGCGCTCGCCGCGGCGCGCGGCATCCCGCGTCTCGACCGCGGGATGCGCGCCGGGTCGTTCGACCTCGCGGTCATCCGCCCCGCGTACCAGACGCGCGGCCGGGTGTTCGGCGTCGTCGGCATGGGGCTGATCGGCACCGCGACGGCCCGCAAGGCCGCGGGCCTGGGCTACGAGGTCATCGGGTACGACGTCGCCGCCGACCCCGGCGCGACCGAGTTCCACGGCTTCCCGTCGGTGAGCCTCGACGAGCTGCTCGAGCGGTCGCAGGTCGTGTCGCTGCACACGCCGCTCGACGAGTCCACGCGCGGCATGATCGGCGCCGCCGAGCTCGCCCGCATGCGCTCCGACGCGATCCTCGTGAACACCAGCCGCGGCGGCGTCGCCGACACCGCCGCACTGGTCGAGGCGCTGCGCACCGGGGGCATCCGGGCCGCCGCGATCGACGTCCACGACATCGAGCCGCTGCCCGTCGACCACCCGCTCATGGAGCTCGACAACGTCGTCCTGACGCCGCACCTGGCCTGGTACAGCGAGGAGTCGTACGCCGAGCTCAAGCGCCGCACGATCGACAACGTCGTCGAGGTCTGCGCCGGCCGGGCGCCGCGCAACGTCGTCAACCCCGAGGTGCTGGGCGCCCCGGGCCGCAACCGGGACTGCGCGCCCTTCGCCGGGCGCCGGACAGGAGAATGATGAGCACCATGCGCGCGGCGGTGTGGACCGCCGCGGACACCATCGCGGTCGAGCAGGTCCCCCTGCCCGACGTGCCCGACGGGTGGGCCCTCGTGCGCGTCGCGTACAACGGCATCTGCGGCACCGACCTGTCGATCCACCACGGCAAGCACCCGCGGGCGACGGCCCCGCTGGTGCCCGGGCACGAGCTGTCCGGCTGGGTGGAGCGCGCCGGGGCGACCGGCCCGCGCGAGGGCGCGCTGGTCATCGCCGAGCCGCTCATCTCGTGCGGCGAGTGCAAGGCGTGCCGCGACGGGAACGGCCACGTGTGCCGCCGCCTCGGCCTGTACGGCATCGACGCGCCCGGCGGCATGGCGGAGTACGTCGCGCTGCCGCCGCACGTGCTGCACGAGGTCCCCGCCGGCGTCGACCCGCGCCTCGCGGCGCTCGTCGAGCCCCTGGCCGTCGCGGTGCACGCGCTCGACCTGTCCGGCATGGAGGCCGGCGACACGGTCGCCGTCTACGGCGCCGGGCCGATCGGCGTGCTCACCGCCCTGGTCGCGCGTCACGAGGGCGCCGGCGAGGTCGTCGTCACCGAGCCCAGCGCGTGGCGCCGCCAGGTCGCCGCCGACCTGGGCCTGACGGTCGTGCCCGAGGGCTCGACGATGGCCGAGACCCTCGCGCCGATGACCGACGGCGAGGGCGCCGACACCACGTTCGACTCCGCCGCGCACCCGAGCGTCGCCGCGGACCTCGCGGCCGCGACCCGCGTGCTCGGCAGGATCGTCATCGTCGGCGTCTACAAGCAGCCGACGCCGCTGAACCTGCAGGCCGTGTGCTTCAAGGAGCAGTCGATGGTCGGCGTGCGCGTCTACACGTCCCGGGACGTGCGCCGCGCCATCGAGCTGCTCGCGTCCGACGCCCTCGGGCTCGCGGCGTTCCCCACCCGGGCCTTCGACCTGGCCGACGTCGACGCCGCCTTCGCGGCCGCCGCGTCGGGCCAGGACTGCCTCAAGGTCCTCCTCACCCCCCTGCCTGGAAAGGCCGACGCATGAGCACCCCGTTCGACCTGACCGGCCGCACCGCCGTCGTCACCGGCGGCGGCCGCGGCCTGGGCCGTGGCATCACGCAGGCCCTGCTCGCCGCGGGCGCCGACGTGGTCGTCCTCGCGCGCAACCCGGTGCCGGCCGAGCTCGAGGAGGAGGCGGCGGCCCTGGGCCGCACGCTCGCCTTCGAGCCGGTCGACCTGGGCGACGGGGACGCGGTCGCCGCGGCCGCCGAGCGCGTGCTCGCCGAGCACCGCGTCGACGTCCTCGTCAACAACGCCGGTACGCAGGACCGCTACCCCGCCGCGGACTTCCCGCTCGAGGCGTGGGACCGCGTCATCGACGTCAACCTGCGCTCGGTGTTCCAGCTCTGCCAGCTCTTCGGGCGGCCGATGCTCGAGCGCGGTGACGGCAAGATCGTCAACCTCGCGTCGCTGCTGTCGTTCCAGGGCGGCCTGACGGTACCGGCGTACGCGGCGAGCAAGGGCGCGGTCGCGCAGCTCACCAAGGCGCTGTGCAACGAGTGGTCGGCCCAGGGCGTCAACGTGAACGCGGTGGCACCGGGCTACATGGACACCGACATGAACGCGGCCCTGCTGGCCGACCCCGTGCGCCTCGAGCAGCTCTCGGTGCGCATCCCGGCCGGGCGCTGGGGCCGCCCCGAGGACATCGGCAACGTCGTCGTCTTCCTCGCGTCCCCCGCGGCCGCGTACGTGCACGGCCAGGTGCTCGCGGTGGACGGCGGGTGGCTCGCCCGCTGACGGCCGCAGCCGGCGGCGGGACGACGCGTCCCGCCGCCGGCGCTCACTGCTGCAGGAAGTCCTCGACCGCCAGCAGATGGGCCGCCATCCGGATCCGCGCCCGGTCGACGTCGCCGGCCGCGACCGCGTCGAGGATCGCCTCGTGCTCGCGCTGCGTGCGCGCCTCCGCGCCCGGCTCGACGACGCCGCGCGTCAGCCGGTGCCGCGC
>JAEWEJ010000028.1 GCA_023389455.1 Actinomycetes bacterium
CCGCCGGCCCGCGTGCCGCCACGCACCCCGACGGCGCGGGTGCGTCGTGATCGTCGTCCTGGCGCTCGCGGGCGGGGCGGGTGCTGCCGCGCGGTTCCTCGTCGACGGGGCCGTCGCGCGCCGCGCCCGCACCGCGGTGCCGGTGGGGACGCTCGTCGTCAACGTCACCGCGTGCCTACTGCTGGGGCTGCTCGCGGGCTGGGCGGTGGGCCGCCCGGGCCACGACGTGCTCGTGGCCGTCCTGGGCGTCGGGTTCCTGGGCGGCTACTCCACCTTCAGCACCGCGAGCGTCGAGGCCGCGACGCTGCTCGCGGCCGGTCGGCCGACGCGGCCCGTCCTGCACCCGCTGGTGATGCTGCTGGCGTGCGTGGGCGCCGCGACCACCGGGGTGCTCCTCACCAGCGCCTGACCCGGGTCCGTGGACCCCGCGCGCCTGCCCGGGTGCGCCCGACCCGGGCGCACTGACCCCGGACGCACGGACCCGGACGCACGGACCCCGGACGCACGACCCGGACGCACGGACCCCGGACGCCCGACCCGGGCGCACCGACCCCGGACGCACGGACCCCGGACGCACGGACGGGCCCCCCGTCGCCGTGGCGTCGGGGGGCCCGTCGGAGGGCCGCGCCGTGTCACCAGGTCGGCGCGACCCCCCGCACCCCGGACACCGGGGCCGGATCCCGCCCGGCAGTCGCGGAAGCGCCGGGCGGGAGGTGTGCGGCCGTCAGGCCGTGGTGCAGCTGAGCGCCGGGTTCGACGGCGTCCCGCTGCCGATGAAGCCGAAGGTGGTGGTGCCGCCGGCGGCCAGCGTGCCGTTCCACGCCGCGTTGCTGACCACGACGAGGTCGCCCTGGGGAGCGAGCGTGCCGCTCCAGATCTGCTCGACGCGCTCGCCGGCGGTTCGCCAGCTCACGCTCCAGCCGGTCGTCGCGCTGCCCGCACGCACCGTGATCTCACCCTGGAACCCGCCCGGCCACGTGTTGACGGTCGTGTAGGTGGCGGTGCACCCGCCCGCGGGCGGCGGCGTGGTCGGGTCGGGGGTGGGGCTCACCGTGGGCGTCGGGCTGACGGTGGGCGTGGGGCTCACGGTCGGTGTGGGGCTGACCGTGGGGGTGGGGCTCACGGTCGGGACCGGCGAGGGCGTCGACGTCGTGGAGCGCAGCGAGGTGAAGAACTGCCAGATCTCGCCCGGGACGTGCGACTGCTGCTTGCCGCGGTCGACGGCGGCCCACTGGTGGTCGCTGTCGTTGGCGATCCACACGACGGGGTAGCCGTCGCGGCACTGGTACGTGGTCTTGGTGTGCGCCTGGCCGCTGTTGCCGGCCGGCTCGGGCGCGTTCTGGGCCTGGCAGCCGTTGTTCCGCAGCGCCCGGTCCCGCAGCGCGCGGCCCTGCGAGATGTTGAGGACGCTGTCGACCACACCGTGCGAGCCCAGGTACGCGATGGGCTGGGTGCCGCCCTCGCAGCCGGACAGCTGCGCGCCGTTGAGCACGGCGACGGCACGGAAGACGTCGGCACGGGCGCAGGCCAGCGCGTTGCTCATGCCGCCGCCGTAGCTGAACCCGGTGGAGAACCGCTGCGTGGTGTCGACGCAGAGGGCTGCCTCGACGGTCCGCAGGATGTCGTCGATGAAGGTGACGTCACGCCCGCCGGAGTTCGGCCACGCGTTGTCGATGCCCTGGGGCGCGACGAAGATCGTGCTGTTGTTCGCGAGCGGCTTGAGGCCGTAGAAGTTCTCGTTGACGACGTCCTGGGACGTGCCGTGCCACCAGTGGATCCCGAGCACGAGGCGGTACGGCGTGTTCGGGTCGTAGTTGGCGGGCACGTCGAGCCGGAACTGGCGGGACTGCCCGCTGCTGGTGATCGTGTGGTTGCCGGTGCTGAGGCGCGGTGCGCTGCCGCAGCCGGCGGTGACGGCGGCCGGGACGGCGCCGCCGAAGGCTGCCGGCGCGGGCAGCGCCAGCGCGGGGCCGGCGGTGCCGCCGAGGACGAGTGCTGCGGCGCAGGCCGCGAGCACGGCCCTCAGCCGTGTGGTCGGGGTTCGCAGTCGCACGGGGGTTCCTCCCTGCCGGTGCGTCGGCGACGGTGCCGGACGCGCGTGGCCGTGGGGTCGGTGAACGTTCACGAGTGCGGCGAATGTAGCGATAAAGCACGACGAGGAGCAGGGCCCGAAACGGTTCGGTGACGTCTCAGCCGTCGCCCGTGTCCACGGCCAGTGGGCCGCGGGCGTGGGCGGGTGCCGCGTCGAGGACGAGCGGGTGGTGGCGCACGTCGTGCCAGCGGTCCTGCGTGACGTGCGCGCTCACGCCGCCGGCCCCCCGGCGGCCTGGGGCCGGGGCACCGCCGGCCCGGCCGTGGCCCGCGTGCCGTGGGCGTCCATCGCCGTCGCGACGGCGGCAGCCTGCGGGTCGTCCTGCGCACGCAGACCCGCGACGACGCCGGCGTGGTCCGCCGCCGAGCGGTTCTGGCTCAGCTTCGCCTTGGCCTCGACGCGCTCGATCCGCACCTCGATGCCGACGACGGCGCGCAGCTGCCGGGTGACGAAGTCCGCCGGTGCGTCGGTGACCCGCCAACGGTCGGCCCGGCCCTCCTCGTTGCGGTCCGTCAGCAGGGTGACCGCCTCGCGCAGCCACGCCTCGTCGGTGCGCACGGACGCGCGGCCGCTCAGGTGGACGGCCGAGTAGTTCCAGGTCGGGACCATCCGGCCGTGCTCGGTCTTGCTGGGGTACCAGGACGCCGACACGTAGGCCTGCGGACCGGTCACCACGGCCAGCGCCGGTGCGTCGTCACCGAGGGTGCGCCACTGCGGGTTGGCGCGGGCCATGTGGAACACCAGCCGGTCGCCGTCCCAGACCACCGGCAGCAGCGTGGAGGTCGGGTAGCCGTCGGGTCCGACGGTCACCAGCTCGGCGCTGCCGGCCGCGGCGACGAGCCCACGGATCTCGGTGGCGTCCTCGAGGGCGTTGAACACGGGGACGTACATCACGGGTCCTCTCGGTGGCTGGGCACGACGGTAGCGGCACGGCGACCGGCACGTCCGGTGTGCGGCCGAGCCCTCGGCCCGGTCAGCGGGTCGCGACGCCGAGCAGGTGGCTGGAGACGTCGGCGGCCTCGCGGTCACCCTCCGCCTGCCGCGCGAGGAGCAGGGCGGCCTCGACCGCGTCGTCGCGGGGACGGGAGAGCTCGAGCGCGATGCTGCCGGGGCCCTCGATGCCCGTCACCCACGGGTCTCGGAACCCTGCCGCGGCCAGCTCCTCGGCGAGCTCGTCGGCGGTGTGGAAGTGGCCACCGGGGAACTCGCCCTCCGGGTTGCGGATCTCGTCGGCCACGTCGCCGGTCTCCAGGAGCCGGACCAGCGCCTGCGCGGGCAGGCCGGTGAAGCGGCGTCGCAGCACGGCGTCGAGCGCGGCGATCGTCCGCGAGATGGCCACCGCGAACACGCGCCCGCCCGGACGCAGCACGCGGGCTGCCTCCCGCAGCGCGAGCAACCGGTCCTCGCTCGTGACCAGGTGGTACAGCGGACCGGCGAGCAGGACGGCGTCGAACGACCCCTCGGCCACGGTCAGCGCCCGGGCGTCGCCCACCTCGGCCGTGAACGTGCCGACGGTGCGCGCGGCCTCCACGTGGGACGGCACCGGGTCGACGAGGGTCACCGCGTGCCCGGCGGCGGCGAGCCACGAAGCGTGCACCCCCGCTCCACCGCCCACGTCGAGCACGCGGGAGCCCGGCTCCAGGCGGGTGGCCACCAGCTCGCGGACGCGGGCGAGCTCGGCGCGGCCGATGGCACCGGTCGTCAGGCGCGCGGCCTCGTCGAAGCCGCCGCCGTAGTAGCGCTGGATGCGCGCGTCGAGCGTCCGCTGGTCCATCCGGTGACGGTAGCGACGGCGGGGAGCGGTGTCCCGGTCTTTCGGCCGGTCGGGGAGGGCGCGTGGGGCGGGGTGCCGTGGTCGCGGACGTCGGTGGGCGCCCCGCGGTGGTCCCGGGGCCGGCCGCCTCCGGTGGCCAGTGGTCGGACGGGGGAGGCCGGTGACCGCCGGAGCCCGGGCGGCGGGACACGTGCGCGACCCGGACGCGGACCGGGCCGCCCTCCGGTGGTGGGAGGACGGCCCGGTGCCGGGGGTGTCGTCAGCGCGCCGTGCAGGTGGCCGACGGGGTGCTGCTGTTGCCGCCGGAGTAGTACGTCACGCCGAAGCTGTTGTTGCCGGACGACGTGAAGGTGTTGCCCGAGCGGGTGGCGTTCCAGGAGTTCTGGATGGACTGGCCGGAGCCGGGGTTGACCGTGACCGACCAGTTCGAGGCGCCGGACACCGTGTAGGTGACGTTGAAGCGGTCGGACCAGGACTCCGCCTTCGTCGCCGTCACGGTGCAGGCGCCACCGGTGTTGCCACCGGTGTTCCCCCCCGTGTTGCCGCCGGTGTCACCGCCGGTCGACGTCCCGGTCGGGGCGACCGCCCGGCCCGTCGAGGCCGAGATGTGCCCGGTGCACAGGTTGCGCGACGCCAGGTCCTGCAGGATGCCGGGCAGCGCCTGCACGGTGGCCGCCGGCCAGTCGTGCATGAGGATGGTCTGACCGTTCGTCAGCCGCGACGCGGCCTGACGGATCGACTGCGACGACGCGTTGTTCCAGTCGTTCGAGTCGACGTCCCACGTCACGACGCGCAGCCCGAGGCCCGCGGCGACGGTGTTGACCGTGCCGTTGACCTCGCCGTACGGCGGTCGGAAGACCGTCGGGGTGACGCCGGCCGTGCTCTGGATCGCCTGCTGCGTGCGCGACAGCTGCGACTGGACGTCGCTCTGGCTCATGTTCACCAGGTGCGGGTGGTCCCAGCTGTGGTTGCCGATCTGCAGGCCGGCGTTCTTGTAGGCCTGCATGAGGGAGGCGTTGCTCTGCGCGTTCGAGCCGGTCGGGAAGACGGTGGCCGTCGCGTTGGCGGCCTTGAGCGCGCTGATGATCTGGTTGGTCGTGCCCGAGTTGGGGCCGTCGTCGAACGTCAGGGCGACGTAGCCCGCGGAGCAGCTCTGCGGCGTGCCACCGCCGGTGTTGCCCCCGGTGTTCCCGCCCGTGTTGCCCCCGGTGTTCCCGCCTGTGTCCCCGCCGGTGCTGCCCCCGGCCGCGGTGCACGTGGCCGACGGGGTGCTGGTGTTGCCGCCGGAGTAGTACGTCACGCCGAAGCTGTTGTTGCCCGCGGACGTGAAGGTGTTGCCCGAGCGGGTGGCGTTCCAGGAGTTCTGGATGGACTGGCCGGAGCCGGGGTTGACCGTGACCGTCCAGTTCGAGGCGCCGGACACCGTGTAGGTGACGTTGAAGCGGTCGGACCAGGACTCGGCCGTCGTCGCCGTGACCGTGCAGCCGCTCGACGTCCCGCCGCCGGTGTTGCCGCCGCCGGTGTTGCCGCCGCCGGTGTTGCCGCCACCGTTGTTGCCGCCGCCGGTGCCCTCGGACACCGTGATGTTGGACGAGCCGGAGGACTGGTACCCCTCGGTGGCCATGATCTGGTAGTTCTGCCGGCCGAGCTGCATGCCCTTGGACGCCCACGCGTCGAAGTGGTTCTGCGCCGTGATCGTCCCGCCGACCCGCTTGGACTGCCGCACCGACCAGAACTGCTTGAACGTGGAGCTGTCACCCTCGATCGACGGGGCGTTGACGCGCGTCGTCTCGTAGATGTCGTAGGTGCCGCCGTCGGAGGTGACGGTGCCCTTGAACGTGCCGGTGGGCCGGTAGGTGCCCCACGAGTCGACGATGTAGTACT
>JAEWEJ010000053.1 GCA_023389455.1 Actinomycetes bacterium
TTGTCGATGCCGAGCAGGTCCTCGACCTTCTCCACACCCGCCTCGAGGATGCCGACGGTGCGCTTCTTCTCGTCGACGACGTAGTCGCCGGTGCTCTCCTCGCCGTCCTTGCCCTCGGTGCCGCGCCGCAGCCTCGGCACGATCTTGGCGAACTCCTGGTACCACTTGCCCGACTGCTCGCCCGGACCGGAGATGATGAGCGGGGTCCGCGCCTCGTCGATCAGGATCGAGTCGACCTCGTCCACGATCGCGAAGTTGTGGCCGCGCTGCACGCACTCCTCCATCGACCACGCCATGTTGTCACGGAGGTAGTCGAAGCCGAACTCGTTGTTCGTGCCGTAGGTGATGTCGGCCGCGTACTGCTCACGGCGCTCCGCCGGGGTCATCTGCGACAGGATCGTGCCCGTCGTCAGGCCCAGGAAGCGGTACACGCGCCCCATGAGGTCCGCCTGGTAGCCGGCGAGGTAGTCGTTGACGGTGACGACGTGCACGCCCTTGCCCGTCAGCGCGTTGAGGTATGCGGGCGCCGTGGCGACCAGGGTCTTGCCCTCACCGGTCTTCATCTCGGCGATGTTGCCGAGGTGCAGCGCCGCGCCGCCCATGAGCTGGACGTCGAAGTGCCGCTGGCCGAGCGTGCGGCGGGACGCCTCCCGGACGGCGGCGAAGGCCTCGGGCAGCAGGTCGTCCAGCTTCTCGCCCTCCGCGAGGCGCGCCCGGAACCGGTCGGTCTCCTCGCGCAGCTCGGCGTCGGACAACGACGTGAAGCTGTCCTCCAGCGCGTTGACCTGTGCCGAGATGCCGGACAGCTTCTTGAGGATCCGCCCCTCGCCCAGCCGGAGGACCTTCTCGAGGATCGCCGTCACGCAACTCTCCCGACGTCGTTGGCGCCCGTCCGCTCGCAGCGTCGGGGCGGTGCGTGTCGCCCGACCGCTCGACCGGGCCCGACCATCGTAGGCGAGCCGCGGGACCTGCGTGGTCGTCGGTCAGGGATTGACCATGCCGACCTCCCGCGCGAGAACCCCGGTCAGGTCGCCGACCGCGTCAGGCCCGACGTGGACGTCGGAGAGACCCAGCCACCGCGCGACCTGCCCCAGCTCGGCCGCGAGCTCGTGCGCGACCTGGCCGTCGCCCGGCGCACCGGCCGCGACGTCGGCCTCGGGCCCGGGCGCCCGGTGGGCGGCCCTCACCCGCAGCACGCCGCGCACCCTGTCGGCCTTGAGGTCGACCAGCGCGACGACCCGCTCCCCCAGCAGGAACGGCAGGACGTAGTACCCCCAGACGCGCGCCGCCGCCGGGACGTAGATCTCGATGCGGTAGCGCAGGCCGTACAGCGTCTCGGTCCGTCGCCGCTCCCAGACCAGGGGGTCGAAGGGGCTCAGCAGCGCCCGGCCGGTCGCGCGCCGGGGCACGGAGGCGTCGCGGTGCCGGTAGAAGGGCCCGGTGCACCCGTCGACGTCGACGGGCACGAGCACGCCCTCCTCGACGAGCTGCGTCACGGCCGTCCGCGTGGGCGCGACGGCCGTGCGCCAGTGGTCGGCCAGGCACCGCAGGTCGGCGACGCCGTGGGCGCGCGCGGCGAGCTCGACGAGGCGGCGCCGCGCGGTGGGCTCGTCGACGGAGGGCGCGGCGAGCACGTCGGCGGGCAGCACACGGTCGGGGCGGTCGTAGCGGCGCTCGAACTGGGCGTTGCGCCCGGCCGTCGTGAGCTCGCCGACGAGGAAGAGGTGCTCCAGCGCCTGCTTGGCGTCGGTCCACGCCCAGCCCCACGCCGGGGAGCGTCGTCCGTCACCTCCGAGCACGGCCTGCACCTCCCGCGCCGTGACCGGGCCCAGCTCGTCGACGACGGCGCGCACCTTCGCGACCTCCGGCGACCGGGCGATGGGCACGCCGTGCAGCGCGTCGCCGCGCCGCTCCACGCGCGCCCGGGAGGCTGCGTGCTTGAACGCCAGGTCACGGAAGGTCCGGGGCGTCACCAGGGACGCCTCGTGCGCCCAGGTCTCGACCAGCGTGCGCGGGGCGCGTCCGGTGGCACGGTCCAGCGCACGCACGTCCCACGGCCCGGCACGCGAGTAGACCGGCACGAGGTGCGCCCGCGCGAGCACGTTCACGGAGTCGATCTGGAGCAGCCCGAGCCGGTCGACGACCTGCCGCAGCGCGGGCCCGGCCGGCAGGGTCGAGCGCTGCGGGCGCGGTCGGTCGAGCCCGGACGCGCGCAGTGCCGCCCGCCGCGCCTGGGACCGGGTGAGCCGTTCGTGAGGTGTCGCCGCCACGGGCTCGATCCTGCACCGACCCACCCACACTCTCCGTGTGACACCGATAGTTTCGACACCGCGATCCCCGGCCACCGCGCGGGTCGACCCTGCAGCACCCCGCGTCGTGCCTGTTCAGAGGCGCGAACCACCGTCGAGGAGGCGTGAACCGCCCGCCGCAGCGGCGGCTCGGACGGCAAGTCCCGTCGCTCAGTGCGCCGAAAGTTCTCCGAAAGTTCCTCACAACCCTTGACGCGCGTCCAGGGTGCACGCGAACGTCGTCGCCCGGGCGGCCGTCCCCCGGACGGCCCCCCGCACGACCCCCGGTGCCGGACGGACCGCGCCGTCCGGCAC
>JAEWEJ010000054.1 GCA_023389455.1 Actinomycetes bacterium
ACCGACGGCCAGTACTTCGGCCCGGCCGCGATCGTCAACGCGCACCGCTTCATCTTCGACTCGCGCGACGACGCCGGCGAGCAGCGCGTGCACCGCGGGCGTCCAGGGACCGCTCGGGCGCCGGACCGTCCGCCCGACGCGCACCGCGCCGCCGACGTTCCCGCCCGCGAGCGTCACCTCGGGGGCACCCGCGTCCGGCTCGTCGTAGCGCGGCAGCGCGCGCAGGGCGTGCGGGAGGTCGTCGGTGGGCACGCGTCAGGATGCCACGACGGGCGCCCACCCGGGTGCTCGGGAGGGCGCCCGTCGGCGCGCGTCGGTCGTGCGGTGCGTCAGAAGGCGCGCGTGATCATCGCGCGCTTGACCTCCTGGATCGCCTTGGTCACCTCGATGCCGCGGGGGCAGGCCTCGGTGCAGTTGAAGGTCGTGCGGCACCGCCACACGCCCTCCTTGTCGTTGAGGATCTCGAGGCGCTGGGTCCCGCCCTCGTCACGGCTGTCGAAGATGAAGCGGTGCGCGTTGACGATCGCGGCGGGGCCGAAGTACTGCCCGTCGGTCCAGAACACGGGGCAGGACGAGGTGCACGCGGCGCACAGGATGCACTTCGTGGTGTCGTCGTAGCGCTCGCGCTGCTCGGGGGACTGCAGACGCTCCTTGGTGGGCTCGGTGCCCGTGGTGACGAGGAACGGCATGATCTCGCGGTAGGACGCGAAGAACGGCTCCATGTCGACCACGAGGTCCTTGATCACCGGCAGGCCCTTGATGGGCTCGACGAGGATCGGCTTGCTCGGGTCCAGGTCCTTGAGCAGCGTCTTGCACGCCAGGCGGTTGCGGCCGTTGATGCGCATCGCGTCCGAGCCGCAGATGCCGTGCGCGCACGACCGGCGGAACGTCAGCGAGCCGTCCTGCTCCCACTTGATCTTGTGCAGCGCGTCCAGGACGCGGTCGGTGCCGTGCACGTCGACGGTGAACTCGTCCCAGCGGGGCTCGGCCTCGAACGGCTCGCCGAACGCCGGGATCGCGTCGTCCGCCGGCAGGAACCGACGGATCCGCAGCGTGACCTGGAACGACGGGACGGCGCCGGCCTCGGGCGCGGGGGCTTCCACGGTGGCGGTCATCAGTACTTGCGCTCCATCGGCTGGTAGCGGGTGACGGTGACGGGCTTGGCCCCGAGGACCACCTGGTAGCCGTCGAAGGTCTCGGCCCGGCGGAACGACGCGTCGGAACCGGTGACGGTGGCGTCCGCGGCGCCGGCCGCGACCGGACGCCGGTAGGCCATCGTGTGCTGCATGAACCGGGAGTCGTCGCGGTCGGGGAAGTCCTCCCGGAAGTGGCCGCCGCGCGACTCCTCCCGGTTGAGCGCCCCGACGACGACGGTCTCGGCGATGTCGAGCAGGAAGCCGAGCTCGACGGCCTCGAGCAGGTCCGTGTTGAACGTGCGCGTCTTGTCCTGCACCGACACGGCCTCGTACCGCTTGCGCAGCGCCTTGATGTCGGACAGCGCCTGGGTCAGGGACTCGGACGTGCGGAACACCTGGGCGTTCGCGTCCATCGTCTCCTGCAGGTCGCGGCGGATGTCCGCCACGCGCTCGCCGTCGGGCCGGGTCCGGATGGTCTCCAGGTCGGCCTCGACGCCCTCGGCGGCGGCCGGGGGCAGGTCCACGAAGGACGCCGTCGCGGCGTAGGCGGCGGCCGACCGGCCGGCGCGCTTGCCGAAGACGTTGATGTCCAGCAGCGAGTTGGTGCCCAGCCGGTTGGAGCCGTGCACCGAGACGCAGGCGACCTCACCGGCGGCGTACAGGCCCTTGATGACGTCGGTCGGGTTGCGCAGCACCTCGCCCTCGATGTTCGTGGGGATGCCGCCCATGGCGTAGTGCGCCGTGGGGTAGACCGGCACCGGCTCGGTGTACGGCTCGATGCCGAGGTAGGTCCGCGCGAACTCGGTGATGTCCGGGAGCTTGGCGTCGATGTGCGCCGGCTCCAGGTGCGTGAGGTCGAGCAGGACGTAGTCCTTGTTCGGGCCGGCGCCGCGGCCCTCGCGCACCTCGTTGGCCATCGACCGGGCGACGATGTCGCGCGGCGCGAGGTCCTTGATGGTGGGGGCGTAGCGCTCCATGAACCGCTCGCCGTCGGCGTTGCGCAGGATGCCGCCCTCGCCGCGGGCGGCCTCGGAGAGCAGGATGCCCAGGCCCGCCAGGCCGGTCGGGTGGAACTGGAAGAACTCCATGTCCTCCAGCGGGATGCCGCGGCGGTACGCCAGCGCCATGCCGTCACCGGTGAGGGTGTGCGCGTTCGACGTCGTCTTGTAGATCTTGCCCGCGCCGCCCGTGGCGAACACGACGGCCTTGGCCTGGAAGACGTGGATCTCGCCCGTGGCCAGCTCGTAGGCCACGACGCCGGTGGCGTTGACCTCCTCGCCGTCGGGCACGTCGCCCGTCGCGAGGTCGTGGTCCACCAGCAGGTCGAGCACGTAGAACTCGTTGAAGAACTCGACGTCGTTCTTCACGCACTGCTGGTAGAGCGTCTGCAGGATCATGTGACCCGTGCGGTCCGCGGCGTAGCAGGAGCGGCGCACGGCGGCCTCGCCGTGGTTGCGGGTGTGCCCGCCGAACCGGCGCTGGTCGATGCGGCCCTCGGGCGTGCGGTTGAACGGCAGGCCCATCTTCTCCAGGTCGAGCACCGCGTCGATGGCCTCCTTGGCCATCACCTCGGCGGCGTCCTGGTCGACCAGGTAGTCACCGCCCTTGACGGTGTCGAACGTGTGCCACTCCCAGTTGTCCTCCTCGACGTTGGCCAGCGCGGCGCACATGCCGCCCTGTGCCGCGCCGGTGTGGGAGCGCGTGGGGTAGAGCTTGGAGATGACGGCGGTGCGCACGCGCGTCGAGGACTCGAGCGCGGCGCGCATCCCGGCGCCGCCCGCGCCGACGATGACGACGTCGTACTGGTGGGTCTGCATCGGCTGTGAGGCCTTCCTTGCTGGGACGTCCGGGGGTCAGGCCGTGCAGAACGAGGGCAGCAGGTCCGCCGGGCTGTTCGGGGGGCACGGGTCGAACGTGAAGATCACGAGCGTGCCGAGGACGATGACGACGACGGTCGCGGCGTACAGGGCGAGCTTCAGCACCATGCGGGTGCCGTCCTTCTCCGCGTAGTCGTTGATGATCGTCCGCACGCCGTTGGTGCCGTGCAGCATGGCCAGCCACAGCATGAGCAGGTCCCACACCTGCCAGAACGGCGAGGCCCACTTGCCGGCGACGAAGCCGAAGTCGATGGCGCTGATGCCCTCGCCCGCGATCAGGTTCACGAACAGGTGGCCGAAGATCAGGACGACGAGCAGCACGCCCGACGCGCGCATGAACACCCAGCCGTACAGCTCGAAGTTGCCGCGCGTCGTGCGGCGCGACGGGCCCGGGCGCGACGCGCGCGGGGCCTTGGGATCGGCGATGGTGCTCATCAGTGGCCCCCGAAGACGTTCATCAGGTGACGCGGCAGGAAGCCCGCCATCGTCACGACGACCAGGCCCAGGACGACCCACAGCATGACCCGCTGGTACCGCGGGCCCTTGGCCCAGAAGTCCACGAGGATCAGCCGGATGCCGTTGAAGGCGTGGAACACGATGGCGAGCACGAGCCCGGCCTCGCCGATGCCCATGATCGGGTTCTTGTACGTGCCGATCACGTCGTTGTACGCCTCGGGGGAGACCCGGACCAGCGCCGTGTCGAGCACGTGCACGAGCAGGAAGAAGAAGATCGCGAAACCGGTGATGCGGTGCGCGACCCAGGACCACATGCCTTCGCGCCCGCGGTAGAGCGTTCCGGCCGGCCGCGCTGGCGCGGTGGGCGCTGAGGACACGGTGGGGGCCTCCTGTGGCGAGTTCGCGAAAAGGACGTCGATGTCCTGAAGTTCCCTCACTGTAATGACCTGCGCCACGTCCGGACCCCGCGCGCCCGGGTGGCGTCGCAGCGTTGCGGCCGTTTGTGACCAACCCCACACCCCGGGCGGGTCCTCCCGGGACCTGGGTCCGTGGCGCCGCGCGACGGCCCGGGACGGGTGTGCCGACCCTGGCCACGGCACCGGGGTCGGCCACTACGGTGTCGGCATGCCGGACGCACCCATCGCCGACTTCCACGCCGTCGTCCCCGCCGGGGGTGCCGGTACCCGCCTGTGGCCGCTGTCGCGCGCGGGCCACCCCAAGTTCCTGCTCGACCTCACCGGCAGCGGCCGGACGCTGCTGCAGGCCACGGTCGACCGCCTCCTGCCGCTCACCGGCGCGGGCCACGTGCTGGTGGTGACGGGCGCGCGGCACGCCGCCGCGGTGGCCGACCAGCTGCCCGGGCTGGGCCCGGAGCACGTGCTGGCCGAGCCGAGCCCCCGGGACTCCATGGCGGCGATCGGCCTCGCGGCCGCCGTGCTGGCGCAGCGGCACGGCCCGGACGTCGTCCTCGGGTCGTTCGCGGCCGACCACGTCATCACGGGGCTGCCCGCGTTCGAGGCGACGATCCGCGAGGCCGTCGCCGCGGCGCGCACCGGCGCGGTCGTCACGGTCGGCATCCGGGCGACCGGGCCGTCGACCGCGTTCGGCTACGTGCAGGCGGGCGAGCCGCTCGGTGCCCCCGGCGCCCCGAGCGCCCGGCGTGCCGTCGGGTTCACCGAGAAGCCCGACGCGCGGACGGCCGCGGAGTACCTCGCCGCGGGCGGGTACAGCTGGAACGCGGGCATGTTCGTCGTGCGGGTGGGTGTCCTGCTGGACCACCTCGCCACGCAGCTTCCTGCGCTGCACGACGGCCTGCGCCGGATCGCCGCCGCGTGGGACACCGACGAGCGCGACGCCCGGCTCGCCGACACCTGGCCCGGGCTGACGAGGATCGCGATCGACCACGCCATCGCCGAGCCCGTCGCGGCCGCCGGCGGTGTCGCCGTCGTGCCCGGCACCTTCGGCTGGGACGACGTGGGCGACTTCGCGTCCCTCGGCACGCTCCTCGGCGAGGGCGACGAGGACAGCGGCCCGACCCTCGGCGACCAGGGCCTGGTGCTGCGGATCGGTGCGGACGGTGCCGTCGTCGCCACGGGCGGGCGCACCGTCAGCGTCGTCGGCGTCCCGGGCGCCGTGGTCGTCGACACGCCGGACGCCGTCCTGGTGACCACGCGCGCGCACGCGCAGGAGGTCAAGGCTGCGGTGGACGCCTGGCGCGCGCGAGGACGCGACGACCTGCTCTGAGGCTGCGCGCCGTGGGCCGCGCCCGACCCGCCGGGCGGGCGCGGCGCACGGCGATACCCTCGGACAATGCCCGCCACCTCCGTCGACCAGCCGCCCGTGCCCGTGAGCGCCGAGGACGTGCCCCCGCTCGGCACACTGGCCCCGGAGCCCACTCAGCCGCAGGCGCGCACCCTCGCCGGTGTGCTCGACGCGCTGCGACCCGAGCTCGTCTCGATCCGGCGCGACCTGCACGCCCACCCCGAGCTGGGGCGCACCGAGGAGCGCACGACGCGTGTGGTGGCGGACCGGCTGCGGGCGGAGGGCCTCGAGCCGCACCTGCTGCCGGGCTCGGGCCTCTGGTGCGACATCGGCCCGTCGGTCAGCGCCTTGGGCGCGCGACGGGTCGCGCTGCGTGCCGACCTCGACGGTCTGCCGGTGCCCGACACGTGCGGGCTGCCGTGGGCGTCGGCCCACCGGGGCGTCGCGCACGCCTGCGGGCACGACGTCCACACGACGGCGGTGCTCGGCGCCGGGCTCGCGCTGGCGCGCGTCGCCGCGCTCGGCGGGTCGGACGTCGGGGTGCGGCTGATCTTCCAGCCGGCCGAGGAGGTGCAGCCCGGCGGCTCGATCGACGTCATCAACGAGGGCGGGCTCGACGGCGTCGGGGAGATCTTCGCGGTGCACTGCGACCCGAAGCTCGACGTCGGGCTGGTCGGCACGCGCATCGGTCCCATCACGTCGGCCTCGGACGAGGTCACCGTGACGGTCACCGGCGCCGGGGGTCACACCTCCCGGCCCCACCTGACGGGCGACGTGGTGTTCGCGCTCGGCCAGGTCATCACGCAGGTCCCCGCGATCCTCGGACGCCGGCTGGACCCGCGCTCGGGCGTCAACCTCACCTGGGGCGCCGTGCGGGCGGGGACCGTGCACAACGCGATCCCCTCGACGGGCACCGTCATGGGGACGCTGCGCTGTCTCGACGTGCGCGCGTGGGAGCGGGCCTCGGCCGTGTTCGAGCAGGCCGTCGCCGACGTCGTGCACCCGCTGGGCGTCGAGGTCGAGGTCAAGCACCAGCGCGGCGTCCCCCCGGTCGAGAACCGTGCCGAGAGCACGGCCGTGCTCGAGGCTGCGGCGCAGGACGTGCTGGGGCACGACGCGGTGCGCCTGACCGAGCAGTCGCTCGGCGGCGAGGACTTCGCCTGGTACCTCACGAAGGTGCCCGGGGCGATGGCGAGGCTGGGAACCCGCACCCCCGGTGGGCACACCTACGACATCCACCAGGGCGACCTGCGGGTGGACGAGCGCGCGGTCGAGGCAGGGGCGCTGCTGCTCGCGCGGGCGGCCCAGCTGGCCGCGCGGCGCGGGCGGGTCTGATCCGTCCGTATCGACCCGCGGACACGTCGCCCGAAGGGCGGGAACAGGTTGCGAATTCATCACGGAACCTGCGGGGATACCCGTCGGTAACGTGGCCGTGACGCGGGGGTGTCTAGGGTCGCTGGTGATCCCGTCGGCGGCGGAACGGTCGGCGTACCCACCCGGCACCGCTCCACGCGGGACGGCGTGACCTCGAGAACATGGAGACAACGGCGTGAAGAAGATCATGCGAGCAGCCGCGCTCGGCGGGGCGGTCGCCCTCGCTCTGGCAGCCTGCGGCAGTGCCCCGGAGGAGACCGAGCCCACGGCGGCTGCAGGTTCCAACGGTGACTCCGACTTCAAGGCCTGCATGGTCTCGGACCAGGGCGGGTGGGACGACCAGTCGTTCAACCAGTCCGGCTACGAGGGCCTGAAGCTCGCCGAGGGGGAGCTGGGCGTCGAGGTCAACGCCGTCGAGTCCACCGCGGACGCCGACTACGGACCCAACATCGACTCGCTGATCCAGGACGGCTGCACCTACATCATCGGTGTCGGCTTCCTGCTCGAGCCGGCGATCCAGGAGGCCGCCGAGGCCAACCCGGACATCGAGTTCGGCCTCATCGACTCCGCGTTCTCGGACGACGAGTTCAACACCATCGAGCTCGACAACGCCAAGCCGCTGCTGTTCAACACGGCCGAGGCCGCGTTCCTCGCGGGCTACGTGGCGGGCGCGACGACCGAGACCGGCATCGTCGGCACCTTCGGCGGCCTGCCGATCCCGTCCGTGCAGATCTTCATGGACGGCTTCGTCGACGGTGTCGCGCAGTGGAACGAGGACTCGGGCGAGGACGTCCAGGTGCTCGGCTGGGACAAGGCCAAGCAGGAGGGCCAGTTCTCCGGCGACTTCGAGACGCAGTCGAACGGCCAGAACATCGCCCAGGGCTTCCTGGACCAGGGCGCGGACATCATCATGCCGGTCGCCGGCCCGGTCGGCCTCGGTGCCGCCGCCGCCGTCGAGGGCAAGCCCGGCGCGAAGGTCATCTGGGTCGACTCGGACGGCTTCGAGTCGACCGAGTACGGCTCGATCGTCCTCACCTCGGTGATGAAGGAGATCGGCCAGGCCGTCTACGACTCCATCCAGCAGGCGTCCGAGGGTGAGTTCTCGAACGAGCCGTACGTCGGCACGCTCGAGAACGAGGGCGTGGGCATCGCGTCCTTCCACGACTTCGAGGACAGCGTCCCGCAGGAGGTCAAGGACCGCATCGCCGAGCTGCAGGAGCAGATCGTCTCCGGCGAGCTCGTGGTGGAGTCCCCGAACGCTCCGTGACCCACGTCGCGCCGTGAGGCGCACCCCTCGCCGTGCGTGACGCACGGTGCACGACACACACGACGGCCCGGGTGGTCCGCCACCTGGGCCGTCGTGTGCCACGGACCTGCACGCGCCGCCGGCGTTGTACGGTCGACGAGGTACCGGCGACAGACGGCTGACGTGCGACGACGCACGCGGGTCGAGGCGGACGACGGATGGGAAGCGGGCACATGAGGCTCGAGCTGCGCGGGATCACGAAGAGGTTCGGCTCGTTCACCGCGAACGACGCGATCGACCTGGTCGTGGAGCCCGGTCAGATCCACGCCCTGCTGGGCGAGAACGGTGCGGGCAAGAGCACCCTGATGAACGTGCTGTACGGGCTGTACCAGCCCGACGCGGGCCAGATCCTGCTCGACGGCGAGCCGGTGACGTTCGACGGCCCGGGCGCCGCGATGGCCGCGGGGATCGGCATGGTGCACCAGCACTTCATGCTCGTCCCGGTGTTCACGGTCGCGGAGAACGTCGCGCTCGGGCACGAGCCGACGGCCGGGGCAGGGCTCCTCAGCCTCGCGGACGCACGCCGCCAGGTGTCGGACGTCGCGGCGCGCTTCGGCTTCCACGTGGACCCGGACGCCCTGGTGGAGGACCTGCCCGTCGGCGTGCAGCAGCGCGTGGAGATCATCAAGGCCCTGTCCCGCGACGCGAAGATCCTCATCCTCGACGAGCCGACCGCGGTGCTCACGCCGCAGGAGACCGACGAGCTCATCGAGATCATGCGCCAGCTGCGCGACGCGGGCACGTCGATCCTGTTCATCACCCACAAGCTGCGCGAGGTCCGGGCGGTCGCCGACCGCATCACCGTGATCCGGCGCGGCAAGGTCGTCGGCACCGCCGAGCCCACGGCCCCCGAGACCGAGCTCGCGTCCCTCATGGTCGGTCGCGCCGTCTCCCTCGGGGTCGAGCGGGCGCCGGCGGAGCCGGGCGACGTGGTGCTGCGGGTCGAGGACCTGACCGTGCGCGACGCCGTGGGCACCGCCGTCGTGGACGGCGTCGACCTCGAGGTGCGCGCGGGCGAGATCGTCGCCGTCGCCGGTGTGCAGGGCAACGGCCAGACGGAGCTCGCGCAGGCCGTGCTCGGCCTGGTGCACCCCACCGCGGGGTCGCTGCACCTGGACGGCACCGACCTCACGGGGCTGTCGGTGCGCGACCGGCTGCGCGCGGGCCTGGGCTTCGTGCCCGAGGACCGCAGCACCGACGGCGTCATCGCGGACTTCTCGATCCAGGAGAACCTGGTGCTCGACCTCGTCGACTCGCCGCCGTACTCGCGGCGCGGCGCCATCGACCGCGGCCTGCTGCGCCGCAACGCCGAGCAGCGCGTCGTCGAGTTCGACGTGCGCACGTCGTCCGTCGACGCGCACGCCGGCACCCTGTCCGGCGGCAACCAGCAGAAGGTCGTCCTCGCCCGCGAGATGTCCCGGCCGCTGCGGCTGCTCGTGGCGTCCCAGCCCACGCGCGGCCTGGACGTCGGCTCGATCGAGTTCGTGCACCAGCGGATCGTCCGTGAGCGTGACAACGGCACCGCCGTCGTCATCGTCTCCACCGAGCTCGACGAGGTCGTCGCGCTGGCGGACCGGATCGCCGTCATGTACCGCGGCCGCGTGATCGGCGTGGTGCCGGGCGGCACCGACCGGGACGTGCTCGGCCTGATGATGGCCGGTGTCCCGCTCGAGGAGGCCGTGGCGCAGGCCTCCGGCCACCACACGACGCTCGGTGCGCCCGACGACGCGCCGCCCACGCCGGCCGCGCCGCCCACGCAGGCCGCGCAGCCCGAGGAGGAGGGCCGATGAGCCAGCCCGCCGCGCCGCCCCCGGCGCAGCCCCCCGCCGAGCCGCAGGACGCGCCCGTCGCGTCGACGGCGACGACCGAGGAGCGTCCGCCCGGCGTCCTGCAGGAGGTGCTCTCGTCGTCGTGGCTCATGACGGTGTGCGCGATCGTGCTCGCGCTCGTCATCGGCGCCGTCCTCATCGCCGCGGCCGACCCCGAGGTGCAGGCCAGCGCCGGCTACCTGTTCGCGCGGCCCTCGGACTTCTTCACGGCACTGTGGGAGACGGTCTCCGGCGCCTACGCCGCCCTCTTCCAGGGCGCGGTGTTCGACTGGGCGGCCACGAGCCCGCAGCGCGCGATCCGCCCGCTGACCGAGACGCTGACGATCTCCGTGCCGCTCATCCTCGCCGGGCTCGGCGTCGGCATCGGCTTCCGCGCCGGCCTGTTCAACATCGGCGCGCAGGGCCAGATCACCCTCGGCGCGATCCTCGCGTCGTGGGTCGGGTTCACCTGGCACCTGCCCGCCGGCCTCCACCTCGTCGTGGCCATGCTCGGCGCGGCCCTCGGTGGCGCGGTGTGGGCGTCCATCGCCGGTGTCCTCAAGGCGCGCACCGGCGCGCACGAGGTGATCGTCACGATCATGCTCAACAACATCGCGATCTTCCTCGTGCTGTACCTGCTGACGACGAGCGTGTTCCGCTCGCCGACGCCGCAGGTCGGGCGCACGGTCGCCGAGACGGCGATGCTGCCGGGGCTGCTCGGTGACGGGTTCCGCCTGCACCTGGGCTTCCCGCTGGCGCTGCTCGCCGCGGTCGGTGTCTGGTGGCTCATGGAGCGCTCGACCATCGGGTTCCGCTTCCGTGCCGTCGGGTCGAACCCGCACGCCGCCCGGACCGCCGGCATCTCGGTGCCGTGGGTCACGGTCGCGGTGATGGCCGTGGCGGGTGCGCTCGCCGGCCTCGCCGGTGGCGCGCAGCTGCTCGGCACGGAGCGCAACCTCACGGGCGCGATCGCCGGCAGCATCGGCTTCGACGCCCTGACGGTCGCGCTGCTGGGCCGCTCGAAGCCCCTGGGCACCGTGCTCGCCGGCATCCTCTTCGGCGCGTTCGCGGCCGGTGGCCGCCTCATGCAGACCCGCACGGGCACCCCGATCGACATCGTGCTGGTCCTGCAGTCCCTCATCGTCCTGTTCATCGCGGCGCCGCCGCTCGTGCGCGCGGTCTTCCGGCTCCGCGCACCCGGCGCACGCCGCCGCTCCACTGCGGAGGCGGCAGCATGAGCCTGGCCACGCCCGTGACCGAGAACGCCCCGGCGCCCGACGACGCGGTGCGCCTGCGCCCCAGCTGGCGCGGACCGATCGCGTACGCCGTGATCGCCCTCGTCGCGCTGCTCGCGATGCCGCTGCGCACGCCGGACGGGTCCACCCGCTTCCGGCTGTCCACCGAGAGCGACTTCGCGCAGATCCCCACGTTCGAGGTCCCCGCCGCACCCACCGTGTGGGTGCTCGTCCTGCTCGCCGTGGCCCTCGCCGCCCTCGCCGCCTGGTGGACCCGCCAGGGCCGGCGCACCGGGGGGTGGCTGCCGGTGGTGTTCGGGATCGCCCTGCTGCTGGCGTTCCTCACGCTCGTCGGCGCCGGACGCTCCGCCGTCATCCCGCTGACGTCGATCGCGACGGGCACGCTGTTCCTGGCCACGCCGCTGATCTTCGGCGCCCTGTCCGGCGTGGTGTGCGAGCGCGTCGGCATCGTCAACATCGCCATCGAGGGCCAGCTGCTGGCCGGTGCGTTCATCGCGGCGGTCGTCGGGTCGCTCACGGCGTCCGCGTACATGGGCCTGGTGGCCGCGCCCGTGGCCGGTGCGCTGGTCGGCATGCTGCTGGTCTTCTTCGCGGTGCGCTACCACGTCAACCAGATCATCGTCGGCGTCGTGCTCAACGTGCTGGTCGTGGGCCTGACGAGCTTCCTGTTCTCCACCGTGCTGGCGGAGGACCCGGGGACGTGGAACCAGCGCCAGGCGCTGCCGGTGCTGCCCATCCCCGTGCTCTCGCAGATCCCGGTGATCGGGCCGATCCTGTTCCGTCAGACCCTGCTGGTCTACCTGATGTACGTCATCGTCATCGCGCTGCAGATCTACCTGTTCCGCAGCCGGTGGGGTCTTCGCCTGCGCGCCGTCGGCGAGCACCCGAAGGCGGCGGACACCGTCGGCATCGACGTGAACCGCACGCGCGTGCGCAACACGATCCTCGGCTCGGCGATCGCCGGGCTCGGCGGGGCGTTCTTCACCGTGGCGTCGGGCCTCGCGTTCGGCAAGGAGATGACCGGTGGGCGCGGGTTCATCGCGCTGGCCGCGATGATCCTGGGCCGGTGGAGCCCCAAGGGCGCCGTCGCGGCCGCCCTGCTGTTCGGCTTCGCGGACAACCTGCGCACCGTGCTGGGCACGATCGGCAGCTCCGTGCCGCCGCAGCTGCTGCTGATGACGCCGTACATCGTCACGATCCTCGCGGTCGCCGGGTTCGCCGGCCGGGTGCGTGCACCCGCCGCCGAGGGCATCCCGTACGTCAAGTGAGCGCGTGAGCAAGGAGGCGGGGTCCGTGGACGGCACCGGGCAGGACGGGCAGGGCCCGCAGGTCGACTGGGACGCGCTGCGGGCAGCTGCCCGCGGGATGCTCGAGCGGGCGTACGTGCCGTACTCGAGGTTCCCCGTGGGTGTGGCCGCGCTCGTCGACGACGGCCGGGTCGTCACCGGCTGCAACGTGGAGAACGCGTCGTACGGCGTGACGCTCTGCGCCGAGTGCAGCCTGGTCTCGATGCTGCACGTCACCGGCGGGGGCCGGCTCGTCGCCTTCACGTGCGTGGACGGGCACGGCAACGTGCTGGCCCCGTGCGGGCGCTGCCGCCAGCTGCTGTACGAGCACGGGGGACCGGACCTGCTGGTCGAGACCGTCCGAGGAATCCGCCCCATGAGCGAGGTGCTGCCCGACGCGTTCGGCCCGCACGACCTCGTGGAGCGCGGGAGCGCGGCGCAGGCCGCAGGAGAGGGACAGGACGCATGAGCGAGCAGTTCGACGCCGTGGACGTCATCGTCGCCAAGCGCGACGGGCGCCGGCTGACCGACGCGCAGATCGACTGGGTCGTCGACGCCTACACCCGTGGGGTGGTGGCCGACGAGCAGATGTCCGCGCTCGCCATGGCGATCCTGCTCAACGGGATGGACCGCGCCGAGATCGCCCGCTGGACGGCCGCGATGATCGCGAGCGGCGAGCGCATGGACTTCTCGGGCCTGTCGCGCCCGACGGCGGACAAGCACTCGACCGGGGGTGTGGGGGACAAGATCACCCTGCCGCTGGCGCCGCTGGTGGCCGTCTTCGGCGTCGCCGTGCCGCAGCTGTCCGGCCGCGGGCTGGGCCACACGGGTGGCACGCTCGACAAGCTCGAGTCCGTGCCCGGGTGGCGCGCCGCGCTGAGCAACGACGAGATGATGCGTCAGCTCGAGGACGTCGGCGCGGTCATCTGCGCCGCGGGTTCCGGGCTGGCCCCGGCCGACCGCAAGCTGTACTCGCTGCGGGACGTCACGGGGACGGTCGAGGCGATCCCGCTGATCGCGAGCTCGATCATGAGCAAGAAGATCGCCGAGGGCACCGGCTCGCTCGTCCTCGACGTCAAGGTCGGCTCGGGCGCGTTCATGAAGGACACCGAGCGGGCGGGCGAGCTGGCGCGCACGATGGTCGAGCTCGGCACCGACGCGGGTGTCCGCACCGTCGCGCTGCTCACCGACATGTCCACGCCGCTCGGCCTGACCGCCGGCAACGCGCTCGAGGTGCGTGAGTCGGTCGAGGTGCTGGCCGGGGGCGGTCCCGCCGACGTCGTCGAGCTCACGGTCGCGCTGGCGCGCGAGATGCTCGACGCCGCCGGACGCCCCGACGCCGACCCGGCGGCCGCGCTCGCCGACGGCCGGGCGATGGACGTGTGGCGCCGCATGATCGCCGCCCAGGGCGGCGACCCCGACGCGGAGCTGCCGGTGGCGCGCGAGCAGGAGCAGGTGCTGGCCGAGGCGGACGGCGTCCTGACGACCGTGGACGCGTACGCCGTCGGTGTCGCCGCGTGGCGGCTGGGCGCCGGGCGCGCCCGCAAGGAGGACCCGGTGCAGGCCGGGGCGGGCGTCGAGATCCACGCCCGCCCGGGCGACCGCGTCCGTCGCGGGGAGCCGATCCTCACGCTGCACACGGACACCCCGGAGCGGTTCGGCCGCGCGCGCGAGGCGCTGGCGGGTGGCGTGGTCGTCGACCCGCACGGCACGCCCGGCGCACGCCCGGCCCTCGTGCTGGACCGCGTCGCCGCGGACTGACGCCCGCCGGGCCCGGTCGCGGCACCACCGCGACCGGGTCACGATGAGGAACGTCCAGCCGCCCGACGCACGACCACGGAGGAGCCATGAGCACCGTCCCCGGAGCACAGTCCTGGAGCGACGCGGGCCTGGCGCCCGTCGACACGGAGCAGCCGCTGAGCCTGACGGACGCCGACGGGACCGCCGGCGACGAGGAGATGGAGCCGGAGGACCACGTCCCCGGTTTCCCCCGGCCGGACCGTGAGGACCGCGCCGCGGAGGCCGACGTCGTCGAGCAGTCGGCGGAGGTCCCCCTGGACGAGGACGAGGGCACCGACGCGTGACAGCCACCCCGCACGAGCAGGACCTCGACGCGACGCTGCGCGCGCTGCCGAAGGTCCTGCTGCACGACCACCTCGACGGTGGCCTGCGTCCGCAGACCGTGGTCGAGCTCTCCGCGGAGATCGGCCACCAGCTGCCGACGACCGACCCGGAGCGGCTCGAACGCTGGTTCGTCGACGCGGCCGGCTCCGGCTCGCTGCCCCGGTACCTGGAGACGTTCGCGCACACCCTCGCGGTCATGCAGACCGCCGACGGCCTGCGCCGCGTCGCGCGCGAGGCGGTGCTCGACCTCGCGGCCGACGGCGTCGTCCACGCCGAGGAGCGGTACGCGCCCGAGCAGCACCAGGAGCGTGGCCTGAGCCTGCAGCAGGTCGTCGACGCGGTGCGCGAGGGCATCGCGGAGGGCGAGGCCGCCGCGCGGGCCGACGGGCACGAGATCCGGGTCGTGCAGGTCCTGTCCGCGATGCGCCAGGCCGACCGCTCGGACGAGATCGCCGCGCTGGCGCTGGCCAACCGGGACGCGGGCGTCGTCGGTTTCGACATCGCCGGGCCCGAGGACGGCTTCCCGCCCTCGGCGCACGCGTCCGCCTTCCGCGTCGTGCGGGACGCGAGCTTCCCCGCCACGGTGCACGCCGGCGAGGACGCGGGCCTCGACTCGATGGCCGAGGCCCTGCACGTGGCGGGCGCCGTCCGCCTCGGGCACGGCGTGCGGATCGCGGACGACGTGCACGAGGAGGGCGACGGCACCTGGCGTCTCGGCGTGCTCGCCCACTGGGTGCGCGACCGCCGCGTGCCCCTGGAGGTGTGCCCGACGTCGAACCTCCAGACCGGCGCCGCCGCGTCCGTCGCGGAGCACCCGGTCACGCTGCTGCGGCGCGCGGGCTTCGAGGTGACGGTCAACACCGACAACCGGCTGCAGTCCGGCACGTCGCTGTCCCGGGAGCTGGCGCTCCTGGTGCGCGAGGCCGGCTGGACGCTCGACGACGTCGTCGACGTGACCGTGACGGCCGCCCGCCACACGTTCCTGCACGAGGACGAGCGCCGCGCGCTCGTCGACCGCATCGTCCGCCCGGCGGTCCCGCCGGGCACCGCACGCCCCGGGAGGCACCGCGCATGACCACCGACGACACCCCCACCACGCACGTCCCGCTCGACGCCGTCGGCCTCGCGCGGTTCGTCGACCACACGCTGCTCAAGCCGGAGGCGACGCGCGCCGACGTCGAGGCGCTGGTCGCCGAGGGCGTCGAGCTCGGCGTGTACTCCGTGTGCGTGTCGCCGTCGTTCCTGCCGCTGGAGATCCCGGTGGGCCTCGACGGCACCCCGGACCTGCTGGTGGCGACGGTGTGCGGCTTCCCGTCGGGCAAGCACCACAGCGACGTCAAGGCCGCGGAGGCGGCGCGCGCGGTGCGCGACGGTGCGGCCGAGGTCGACATGGTGATCGACCTCGGGGCCGCCAAGGAGCACCGGTTCGCCGACGTGGCGCGCGACATCGCCGCCGTGCGGGCCGCGGTCCCGGCGCCCACGGTGCTCAAGGTCATCATCGAGTCCGCCGCGCTCAGTGACGACGAGATCGTGCACGTCTGCGAGGCGGCCGAGGCTGCCGGTGCGGACTTCGTCAAGACCTCGACGGGGTTCCACCCTGCCGGTGGCGCGACCGTGCACGCCGTCCGGCTGATGTCGCGGACCGTCGGCGGGCGGCTGGGGGTCAAGGCGTCGGGGGGCATCCGCACGGCCGCCGACGCGCTCGCCATGATCGACGCCGGAGCCACCCGCCTGGGTCTGTCCGGCACCGCGGCCGTGCTGGCGGGCCTGACGGCCGACGGCGACTACTGACCCCGTCCTGCCGGCCGTGCCATGAGAAGGACGTGAGAGTTCCGCGTCCGGCCGGGTGAATGCGGCTGATCCGGAGGATTCGGGCGTTGACTGGGTGCCTCGGGTCGGACGAAGGTGGACAGTCGTCCGGTTCTCGCTCGCGGCCGACGCCCGACGCAGGTCATGAGCAGGTGCACCCGGTCCCACGGACCCCGACGGCGCGCACCGGCGGGGAGGAGACGGACGCGGCATGGGCCGTTCCAGGCGCGGCACGCTCGTCGTGGCGCTCGTCGTGGCCTTCGTGCTGGGCGCAGCCTTCGCGACCGCCCTGGGCGACGCGACCGGCCGGACCAAGGACCTCGTGGTCCCGTCCGACTGGCACGGCGTGTGGGACCAGGCGCACGTGCTCGAGGGCGACGACGTGGCCCTCGCGTGGGGCGACCGCGTCGGCGCCGACCCGACGGCCGCGGAGCAGGGCCTGCGGTTCGACCCCGCGGTCGTCGTGGCGCAGCTCGAGGCGCTGCACGGCCTCGACGTGGACGCGCTCGGCCTGGGTGCGTCCGAGGGGCCGCTGGCCGAGCGCAAGCTCCTCGTCGTCGTCGACGGGACGTGGTCGGCCGGGCCCGGCGCACCGCGCGACGGCCCGGGCGTCGTGGTCGACGGCGGCCTGTCGACCCCGGCGGGTGCGCGCCCCCTGACGCGCGGCGCGGTCGTGGGG
>JAEWEJ010000056.1 GCA_023389455.1 Actinomycetes bacterium
GGCGTCGTCGCCGGTGCGTGGTCCGGTGCAGCCGTCGGGGGCCGCGTCGCGGTGGGCTGGGCCGTCGGTGGCTGGGTGCCCACCGGCGGCACGGCCGGGCGCACGGGCTCCGGCCAGCCGGACACCACGCCACCGGTCTCGGACAGCAGGTTGCGCGCCCGGTGGGCGTGCTCCGCCAGGCACAGCACCGAGTAGGACGTCGCCACGATCTGGCTGGCCGACGCGAAGTCCCGCCGGCCGCGCGTGAACGAGTACCCGATCACGGAGAACAGCAGCCCGAACGCGCCGCCGAAGAGCACCGTGGGCAGCATGATGCCCGCGCCGCCGGTGGAGAACAGCGTGAGGATCAGCCCCACGAACAGCCCGAACCACGCCCCCGAGAGGAAGCCCCCCAGCGCGGCGCTCGGGTACGACAGCCGGCGGATCACACGCTCGACCATGCGCAGGTCGGTGCCGACGATCGTCACGGCACGCACGGGGAACTGCTTCTCCGCGAGCAGCTCCACCGCCTTCTGCGCCTGCAGGTACGTGCCGTAGGTCGCGACGGTCTCACCCGTCGGCAGCGTGGGGGTCGTCGGGATGCGCCCGGACTGCGAGAACGACATGCGCCGATCCTCCCCCACCCGACCGCTCCTCGCCAGGTCACCGGCCCGACCGCGTGCCGCCTCGCCGGGCCCGGCACCGGGCCGTGACGTGCACCGGCGTCTAGGCTGACCGGCGTGAGCAGCGTCGGTGCCCGGGTGTTCGTCGCGCGCCTCGCCGGCACCGCCGTCTTCGACCCGATCGGCGACGAGGTCGGCCGGGTGCGCGACGTCGTCGTGCTCGTGCGCCTCAAGGGTGCGCCGCGCGCGGTGGGCCTGGTCGTCGAGGTCCCGGGGCGCCGGCGGGTCTTCCTGCCCCTGACGCGCGTCACCGCGATCGACGCCGGCCAGGTCATCTCGACGGGCCTGGTGAACATGCGCCGGTTCGAGCAGCGCGTCTCGGAGACCGTGGTGGTCGGCGAGCTGCTGGACCGCACGGTCGAGCTCGCGGACGGGTCGGGCTCCGCCCGGGTCGAGGACGTCGCGATGGAGCTGCAGCGCAACGGCGACTGGCTCGTGACCAAGGTGTTCGTCCGCCGCATCGACCAGCGCGGCGGCCTGCTGCGCCGGCGCGGCGAGACCCTGCTGGTCCCGGTCGACGAGGTCGTCGGCCTCGCCCGGCCGTCCGAGGCGCAGGGGGCGCAGCTGCTGCTCGCCCAGTACGAGGACCTCAAGCCCGCCGACCTGGCGGACGTCCTGCACGACATGGGGGTGCGCAGGCGCCTCGAGGTCGCCTCCGCGCTGGACGACGAGCGCCTGGCCGACGTCCTCGAGGAGCTGCCCGAGGACGACCAGGTCGTGATCCTGGCCGCGCTCGAGCAGGGCCGCGCGGCCGACGTCCTCGAGGCCATGCAGCCCGACGACGCCGCCGACCTGCTGGGCTGGCTCCCCGACGAGCAGGCCGCCGAGCTCCTCGCGCTCATGGAGCCGGAGGAGGCGAAGGACGTGCGCCGCCTGCTGGCGTACGAGGACAACACCGCCGGCGGTCTGATGACGACCGAGCCGGTGATCCTGGGCCCGGAGACGTCGATCGCGGCCGCGCTCGCGCACGTGCGCCGGCAGGACCTCAACCCCGCGCTGGCCTCGCTCGTCTTCGTGGCACGTCCGCCGCTGGAGACGCCGACGGGCCGGTACATCGGCGTCGTGCACCTGCAGCGCATGCTCCGCGAGCCGCCGCACGAGTCGATCGGGCAGATCGTCGACACGGACCTCGAGCCGGTGGCCGCGGACGCGCCCCTGCTGACCGTGACCCGGCAGCTCGCCACGTACAACCTGCTGGCGCTGCCGGTGGTCGACGAGCAGCGCCGCCTGCTGGGTGCCGTGTCGGTCGACGACGTGCTCGACCACCTGCTGCCGGACGACTGGCGCGAGACCGACGACGTGCACGTCGGGCCGCCGACGCGGCCCACGCCCGGGGTGCGCAAGCGGGACGGGGTGACCCGTGGCTGAGCGCCTGGACCAGCCGCGGGTCCGCGGGCGGTCCCTGATCCCGCGCATGCAGCTCGAGGCCGACGCCTCGGGCCGGGTGTCGGAGCAGATCGCGCGGTTCCTGGGCACGCCGCGGTTCATCCTGTGGCTCACGCTGTTCTGCGTGGTGTGGCTCGCGTGGAACTCCTGGGGTCCGCAGGACCTGCGCTTCGACCAGGCCGCGAACGGCTTCACCGCCCTGACGCTGATGCTGTCGCTCCAGGCGTCCTACGCGGCGCCGCTGATCCTGCTCGCGCAGAACCGCCAGGCGGACCGCGACCGCGTCTCCGCCGAGCAGGACCGCCAGCGCGCGGAGCGGAACCTCGCCGACACCGAGTTCCTCGCACGGGAGATGGCGTCGCTGCGCATCGCCCTGTCCGAGGTGGCGACGCGCGACTTCGTCCGCTCGGAGCTGCGCAACCTGCTCGAGGACCTGCAGGCCGAGCAGGGGGCCGAGGGCGACGACCCGGACCGCCGCCCGTCCGACGGCGGACGGCGCGGTACGACCGACCGCTGAGCGTCGCCGACGGACCCGGGACGCCTGGACCTCGGCACGCCCGTCGCGCGACCTACGATGGAACGGTGCCGCCACTGCAGACCCCCGCCCCCGCCGAGCCGCTCGCCGACGCCGTCCGCGCCGCACTGGCCACGGTGCAGGACCCCGAGATCCGCCGCCCGGTCACGGAGCTGGGGATGGTGCGGTCGGTCGACCTCGAGCCACGCGACGGCGGCACGTTCGTCGTCGTGGGCCTCGACCTCACGACGCCGGGGTGCCCGCTGAAGGAGACCCTGACGCGCGACGTCACCGCGGCGGTCGCGGCCCTGGACGGCGTCGTGGGCGTGCGCGTCGACCTGGGCGTCATGTCCGCCGAGCAGCGCGCCGCGCTGCGCACCATGCTGCGCGGCACGGACGCCGAGCCTCAGATCCCGTTCGCGCAGCCCGGCTCGTTGACGAAGGTGATCGCCGTGGCGTCCGGCAAGGGCGGCGTGGGCAAGTCGTCGGTGACCGCGAACCTTGCCGTGGCCATGGCCGCCGACGGCCTGCGGGTGGGCGTCGTCGACGCCGACATCTACGGCTTCTCGATCCCGCGCATGCTCGGCGTCGACCGCCCCCCGACGAAGGTGGACGACATGCTGCTGCCGCCGGTGGCGCACGACGTCAAGGTCGTCTCGATCGGCATGTTCGTCCCGGCGGGCCAGCCGGTGGTGTGGCGCGGGCCGATGCTGCACCGTGCGCTGCAGCAGTTCCTGGCCGACGTGTTCTGGGGCGACCTGGACGTGCTCCTGCTCGACCTGCCGCCCGGCACCGGTGACATCGCGATCTCCGTGGCGCAGCTGCTGCCGGGGTCCGAGCTCGTGGTCGTCACGACGCCGCAGGTCGCGGCGGCCGAGGTCGCGGAGCGCGCCGGCGCCGTCGCCGTCCAGACCCGGCAGCGGGTCGTGGGCGTCGTGGAGAACATGGCGTGGCTCGAGCAGCCGGACGGCACGCGCCTGGAGCTGTTCGGCGCCGGCGGCGGCCGCCGGGTGGCCGAGAACCTCAGCCGGCTGACCGGTACGGACGTGCCGCTGCTGGGCCAGGTCCCCCTGGACGTGCGGCTGCGCGAGGCGGGCGACGGCGGGACGCCCGTCGTGCTCGCGGCCCCGGAGTCGGCCGGGGCCGTCGCGCTGCGGGCGGTCGCCCGCTCGCTGGCGTCGCGTCCGCGGAACCTGGCGGGACGACCGCTGGACCTGTCCCCCGTCACCCGGTGATTCGACGCCGATATCTTTCGGCCTCGAACCCGCGTTGGACCGAACGTGTCGGCCCATCGGGGTGTGACGCAGGTCACTCGACTCTCCGACGTTAGCGACCCCTGGGGAGTGAATCGATCGCTCTTCGGGGTGCTTAATCGATTCAGACTTCTTCGAAACTCTCTGTCGGTGCTCCGAAAGTATTGACGTTAAACCTCTCCTCACCCGACGGTGTGGTGCCGGCTCGACGCCGGCGGACCACCCTTGAGGAGGGATCGATGACGATCACACGTCACCGGCGCCGACGCGCCGGGGCCATCAGCGCCGTGGCCGCGGCCGCGCTGGCCGTCGGGATGGCTGTCCCGCTGGCCGCGCCCGCCGCCGCAGCCGGCAGCACCCTGCAGGCGGCCGCAGCGGAGACCAACCGGTACTTCGGTACCGCGATGGCGGCCCACTACCTGAACAACTCGGGGACGACGAACATCGTCAACCGTGAGTTCAACATGATCACGGCCGAGAACGAGATGAAGATGGACGCGATGCAGCCCAACCGCGGCCAGTTCAACTGGTCCTCGGGCGACCGCATCGTCAACTGGGCCCGCCAGAACAACAAGCAGGTCCGCGGTCACGCCCTGGCGTGGCACTCGCAGCAGCCCGGCTGGATGCAGAACATGTCCGGCTCCTCCCTGCGCACCGCGATGCTCGACCACGTGACCCAGGTCGCGACCTACTACCGCGGCAAGATCCACAGCTGGGACGTGGTCAACGAGGCGTTCGCCGACGGGAGCTCCGGCGCCCGGCGGGACTCGAACCTGCAGCGCACCGGCAACGACTGGATCGAGGCGGCCTTCCGCGCCGCCCGCGCCGCGGACCCGAACGCCAAGCTCTGCTACAACGACTACAACACCGACAACTGGCAGCACGCCAAGACGCAGGCCGTGTACAACATGGTCCGCGACTTCAAGGCGCGCGGCGTGCCGATCGACTGCGTCGGCTTCCAGGCGCACTTCAACTCGGGCAACCCGGTCCCGTCGGACTACCACACCACCCTGGGCAACTTCGCCGCCCTCGGCGTCGACGTCCAGATCACCGAGTTGGACATCGAGGGCTCGGGCAACTCCCAGGGCGAGCAGTTCCGCGGCATCGTGCAGGCCTGCCTGTCCGTCGCGCGCTGCACGGGCATCACCGTCTGGGGCGTCAAGGACTCCGACTCCTGGCGCGCGTCGGGCACCCCGCTGCTGTTCGACGGCAACGGCAACAAGAAGGCGGCGTACAACTACACCCTCGACGCCCTCAACGCCGGCGGCACCCCGGCCACCCCGGGCGGCCAGCCCGGCCAGCAGCCGACGCCGCAGCCCACGCCCACGCAGACGCCGACGGACCCCACGACGCCGCCGCCCACCGGTGCGGGCAGCTGCACGGCGACGTACTCCGAGGGGCAGAAGTGGAACGACCGCTTCAACGGCACGGTGACGGTGCGCGCCAACGGCAACATCAGCGGCTGGACCGCGACCGTGACCGTCCAGAACCCCCAGCGCATCATCGCCACCTGGAGCGGGTCCCCGACGTGGCCCTCGTCCAACGTGATGACGATGCGGCCGAACGGCAGCGGTGCGCTGTCGAACGGCCAGACCGCGTCGTTCGGGTTCACCGTCCAGCACGGCGGCAACTGGACGTGGCCCGCGGTGAGCTGCGCGGCCTCGTGACCGGCTGACCCGGTCACGACGGTCGGCACGGCAGCCGACCAGCACGACACGACGGGCGTGGCACCTGCGGGTGCCACGCCCGTCGTGGTGCGCACCGCCGGTGCCCACCTCGCCGCGCACCTCCGCCGCCTGTTGGTTCCTGTTCGAAGATGGTAGATACTGTTGGCATGCTGGCGACGCAGAGACGCGAACGGATCCTCGAGCAGATCCGCACCCACGGGGCCGCGCGGGTCGCCGACCTGGTCACCGTGCTCGACGTCTCGGACATGACGGTGCGCCGCGACATCGCCGAGCTCGCACGCGAGGGGCTCGTGCGGCGCGTGCACGGCGGCGCCGTCGCCCCCGGCACCCCCGCCCGGTCCACCGACGAGCCCGGGTTCGAGGCCAAGCGCTCCTGGTCCTCCGCCGAGAAGACCGCGATCGCGCGCGCCGCCCTCGGCGACGTCGAGCCCGGGCAGTCGCTCGCGCTGTCGGCCGGCACCACGACCTGGCTGCTCGCCACGATGATCGCCGCAGCACCGGACCTGCGCCCGCTGACCGTCGTGACCAACGGCCTGCGCGTGGCGGACGCGCTGCACGGCGTCCCGGACGTCGAGGTCGTCCTCACCGGCGGGACGCGCACCCCGTCCGACGCCCTGGTCGGACCCGTCGCGGACGCCACGCTGCGCGACCTGCGCGTCGACCGCGCGTTCCTGGGCGTGCACGGCCTCGACGCCGACGGCCCGACCACCCCCAACCTCGCCGAGGCCGCGACCGACCGCGCGCTCGTGCGCTGCGCCGCCGCGACCACGGTGCTCGCCGACCACACCAAGTGGGGCACCGTCGGGCTCGCCCGCATCTGCCGCCTCGACGAGATCGACACCCTCGTCGTCGACACCGGCCTCGACGACGAGGCCCGCGCCCACCTCGCCGACGCCGTCGGCCGCCTCGTCCTGGCCGCACCGGCCCCCACCTCCGCACCGTCGGGAGAACCGCAGTGAGCACCCTCCAGCCCACGGACGCAGCCCGGGTCCGCCGCACGTCGACCCGGCTGGCCGACGGACGCGAGCTGATCTACTTCGACGACTCCGAGCCGTACGTCTCGGGCGCCGCCACCCGGCGCCTCGACGACCCGCGGCCGCTGCCCGACCGGTTCGCGCCCGTCGTGGACGCCGACGGGGTCGCACACCCCGTGACCGGCCCCGAGCTGCGGCTGGACCCCCTCACGGGCGAGTGGATCCCGATGGCCGCGCACCGCATGAACCGCACGTTCCTGCCCCCCGCGGACGCCAACCCGCTCGCCCCCGCGAAGCCCGGCGCCACCTACCAGGACGGCGAGGTCCCCGACACCGACTACGACGTCGTCGTGTTCGAGAACCGGTTCCCGTCCCTCCAGACGGTGCCCGGCGCAGCCACGGCGACGGAGCTCGTCGACGGCGAGCCGCTGTGGCAGCGCCGCGCCGGCGTGGGCCGGTGCGAGGTGATCTGCTTCTCGTCGGACCCGACGGCGTCGCTCGCGACGGTGAGCCCCCGGCGCATGCGCACCGTCGTCGAGGCGTGGACGGACCGCACGCGTGAGCTGTCGGCGCTGCCGGGCGTCGAGCAGGTCTTCTGCTTCGAGAACCGCGGCAAGGAGATCGGCGTCACGCTGCACCACCCGCACGGGCAGATCTACGCGTTCCCGTACGTGACCCCGCGGACGCAGGCGATGCTCCGCCAGGCCCGCGCCCACCACGAGGCCACCGGACGACTGCTGCTGCGCGACGTCCTGGACGCCGAGGTGCGCCACGGCGAGCGCGTCGTGCTGGAGTCCGAGCACTGGGTCGCGTACGTCCCGTACGCCGCCCGCTGGCCCGTCGAGGTGCACCTCGCCCCGCGACGGGACGTGCCCGACCTGCCCGCCCTGACCGACGCGGAGAAGGCGGACCTGTCGACGACCTACCTCACGCTGCTGCGGCGCCTCGACCAGTTCTTCGTCGACGGCGACGGCGGCGCGATCCCGCTGCCGTACATCAGCGGCTGGCACCAGGCTCCCGTGCGCGAGGGCCGCGACGTCTCGCGGCTGCACCTGCAGGTGTTCTCCGTGCTGCGCGCGCCCGGCAAGCTCAAGTACCTCGCGGGCGTGGAGTCCGCGATGGCGTCCTGGATCTCCGACACCACCCCCGAGCGCATCGCCCGGCGCCTGCAGGAGCTCGCGTGAGCGCGGCGCCGCACCTCCCCGTCCCGACGAGCACGGAGCACGACATGACGCCCACCCCCGTCCGGAGCCCGGCGTGGGACCGCGCCACGGGAGAGCAGCGCGCCCGCGACCTGTTCACGACGGCCTACGGCACGCCACCGGACGGCGTGTGGTCCGCCCCCGGCCGCGTCAACCTCATCGGTGAGCACACCGACTACAACGGCGGGCTGGCGCTGCCGATCGCGCTGCCCCACCGCACGTACGCGGCGGTCGCCCGGCGCCACGACGACCTGGTGCGGCTGGTGTCCGCCCAGGAGCCGTCCGGTGTGCGCGAGGTCCGGCTCGCCGACGCCGTCCCCGGGGCGGTACCCGGCTGGGCGGCGTACGTCGTCGGGGTCGCGTGGGCGCTGCGCGAGGCGGGTCACGACGTGGGCGGGTTCGACGTCGCGATCGACTCGTGCGTGCCGTCCGGCGCGGGCCTGTCCTCGTCGGCGGCGCTCGAGGCGTCGGTCGCGGTCGCGCTCGACGCGCTGCACGGCCTGGGGC
>JAEWEJ010000091.1 GCA_023389455.1 Actinomycetes bacterium
GGCGGGAGCAGCCGGCTCGGCGGCAGCGGCCGGCTCGGCGGGAGCAGCCGGCGCGGCGGGCACGGCGGCGGGCGCCGTCGGCACCTCCGGGATCCCGGGGCGTCCCGCCGCCTCGTCACGCACCATCCGCCACCACAGCCCGGCGGCGAACAGGCCGAAGATCCACCACTGCGCGGCGTAGGCGAGGTTCTGCACGTTCAGGCCCGAGCCGGCGCGCGTCGGCGGCGCGAGGCCCTCGAGCCCCGCGGCCTCGGCCGGGTCGACCGGGTCGCTCGTCTGGACCACCAGGTAGCCCGTGTAGATCGGGCCGCCCCACGCGCCGAGGAGCTGCGCGGCGCTGATCGCGTCGGTGCGCCCGTCGGCGATCGGCGCGCCCGCCTCCTCCGCGAACTGCAGCCAGCCGACCACCTCGACGTCACCGTCCGGCGCGGGTGGGACGTCGGCGTCCGCCGACCAGCCGCGGACCACGGGCAGGACCGCGGGACCGTCGTCGGTCTCGACCCGCAGCGGCGTCAGGACCAGGTGCCCGTCGGTGCGCTCGCCGTGGGCACGACCCGTCACCAGCAGGGTCGACGCGTCGTCGTAGGTGCCGGTGACGACCACCTTGTGGGCCACGAGGTCGGCGGTGAAGGTCTCCCCCGGCGCGAGCAGGTCGGCCAGCGGCACGGGGTCGGCGGTGACGATCCGCTCGGCCTCGCGGGCGGCGGAGGCCGCACCGCGGACCTCGGCGCGCTCCAGCTGCCACACCCCGAGCCGCGCGCACACCGCCGCGGCCGCGAGCAGCACCACCAGGAGCAGCAGCATCCGGGGTCGGAGGGCCGCGCGCCACACGGAGGTCGGGGGGTCGGCGGTCGGGGTCTCGGCCACGCCTTCACGGTACCCGGGGGCGCGCAGGGTCCCGCCCGGGCCGTCCCCGCTGCACGACCGCGGGCACCCGGCACCCGTGCCGCACGGCGAGGTCCACGCCGGTCCGGCAGTGGTGGGGAGCACAGCCGTGCGCTTGTATGGCAGTGGTCACACGCACGGGCGCTGATGGGCCGGACGTCCCATCTCCCGCCGGGACCTCACGGAATGCTGAGCACCGCTCAGCCGACTGGCAACCCTCGGGAGGGGACATGACATCCACCGCCGCGGACCCCGGGTCCGTCTCCAAGGCGGGCCCGATCGCGTCGGGACAGTTCGCCGCCGCGGAGGCGCGGACCGCGTGGCGCACCGGCAGCGGCAGCGTGGACGACGCCACGCTGCAGCGGCTCGAGAAGTGGTGGCGCGCCGCCAACTACCTGTCCGTGGGCCAGATCTACCTGCTGGACAACCCGCTGCTGCGCCGCCCGCTGAGCCGTGACGACGTCAAGCCACGGCTCCTGGGGCACTGGGGCACCACCCCGGGCCTCAACTTCCTCTACGCGCACCTCAACCGCGCCGTCGCGGAGCGTGAGCAGTCGACGATCTACATCACCGGCCCCGGCCACGGCGGCCCGGGCCTCGTCGCGAGCGCCTACCTCGACGGCACGTACTCGGAGGTCTACTCCGACATCACGCACGACGAGGAGGGGCTGCGCCGGCTGTTCCGGCAGTTCTCCTTCCCCGGCGGCATCCCCTCGCACGTCGCGCCCGAGACGCCCGGGTCCATCCACGAGGGCGGTGAGCTCGGCTACGCGCTGAGCCACGCGTACGGCGCCGCGTTCGACAACCCGCACCTGCTGGTCGCCGCGGTCGTGGGCGACGGCGAGGCCGAGACGGGTCCGCTGGCCACCAGCTGGCACTCCAACAAGTTCGTCAACCCGCAGCAGGACGGCATCGTCCTGCCGATCCTGCACCTCAACGGGTACAAGATCGCCAACCCCACGGTCCTCGCGCGGATCAGCGACGAGGAGCTGCACGACCTCATGGTCGGGTACGGGCACAAGCCGCACGTCTTCGTGGCCGGCTTCGACGACGAGGACGCCCTCGAGGTGCACCGCCGGTTCGCGGTGCTGCTGGACGAGGTGCTCGACGAGATCGCGGAGATCAAGGCGCGGGCGGCGCAGGGCGACCTCACCCGCCCGCTGTACCCGATGATCGTCTTCCGCACCCCCAAGGGGTGGACCGGCCCGGCCGAGATCGACGGCAAGAAGACCACCGGATCGTGGCGGGCGCACCAGGTCCCCCTGGCCAACGCCCGCGACACCCCGGAGCACCTCGCGGTGCTCGAGGAGTGGCTGCGGTCGTACCGCCCGGAGGAGCTGTTCGACGCGACGGGTCGCGTGGACGACGACGTCACCGCGCTGGCGCCGGAGGGCGACCTGCGGATGAGCGCGAACCCGCACGCCAACGGCGGCCTGCTGCTGCGCGACCTGCGGATGCCGGACTTCCGGGAGTTCGCGCAGGACGTGCCCGCCCCGGGTGCGACGTTCGCGGAGGCACCGCGGGTGCTGGGCCAGTTCCTCACCGAGGTCATCCGGCGCAACCCCGACAACTTCCGGATCTTCGGCCCGGACGAGACCGCGTCGAACCGCCTGCAGGCGGTGTACGAGGTCACGGACAAGCAGTGGAACGCGGAGTTCTACGGGCCCGACGTCGACGAGCACATGTCCCGTGCCGGACGCGTCATGGAGATGCTGTCGGAGCACCAGTGCCAGGGCTGGCTCGAGGGCTACCTGCTCACCGGGCGGCACGGCCTGTTCACGTCGTACGAGGCGTTCATCCACATCGTCGACTCGATGTTCAAC
>JAEWEJ010000124.1 GCA_023389455.1 Actinomycetes bacterium
GCGTGGCGGCGTCCGGACCGGGGCCCACCCGGCACCCGGCCCCGGACGACGAGGCGCGGCGCTGAGGCCCCCGCTCACGAGGCCCCGGCGGCTCCGCGACGCAGCACCCACGGCCTAGGGCGTCGGCCGTGACCTGCACCGTCGACGACGCCACCCGCACGTCGCTCGCACGCGTCGTGGCGCCCCTGGGCACGCTCGTCGCGGCCGAGCGGCTCACCGGTGGCATGTTCGCGACCACGCACCGGGTCACTCTCGCCGACGGCACGCGCGTGGTCGTGAAGACCGCACCGACCGCCACCGAGCGCCTGCTGACCTACGAGCACGACCTGGTGCGCTCCGAGTCGCTCGTGTACGCCCGCGTCGCCGATCGCCCCGACCTGCTGATGCCGCGCCTGCTGCACTTCGACGGGTCCCGCACCGACCTGCCCGGTGACGTGGTCGTCGCGTCCCACCTGGCGGGGACGCCCTGGGAGGACGCCGGGTTCGGGACGGTCGCGCAGGACCCGCGGGCGGCGCGTGCGCAGCGCGACCTCGGCGCGCTCATGGCGCGGCTGCACACGGTCACCGGCGACCGGTTCGGCTACGTCGGCGCCGTCGCGGCACGTGGGGGCCCGGACGCGCCGCCCGGGCTGCGGCTGCACGGCGCGACCTGGCCCGAGGCGTTCGGCCGCATGGTCGAGGCCGTCCTCGCCGACGCCGCGCGCTGGGACGTCGACCTGCGCCCGGCCACCGTCCGCGCGGCGCTCGCCCGGCACACCGACGCCCTGGCGCAGGTCACCACCCCGGTGCTCGTCCACGGCGACCTGTGGGCGGGCAACCTGTTCGTCGACCCCGACGGCGCGCTCGTCGGCGTGATCGACCCGGAGCGCGCGCTGTGGGGCGACCCGCTGATGGACCTGGTCGGCGCGGACCAGTTCGGCCGGGGCGACGTCGCCCCCGGCCTGCGTGCCGGGTGGGAGCAGGTCACGCCGCTCGTGCTCGACCGGGCGGCCCGCGTCCGGCTGCTTCTCTACCGGACGTACATGAGCGCGATCCTGCACGTCGAGCTGGTCCCCCGCGGCTACGCGGGCGACTTCGGCGCCTGGTACCGGCGCACGTCGGGCGAGCTGCTGGACCGGGCGCTGGAGGAGCTGGCCGCGCCCTGACCAGGCGGCGGCGGTGCGTCAGGGCGTCGGGTGGCGCGCGTCGTAGTCCCAGAAGGTGCGCTGCGCACGGACCAGCACCCAGACCAGCACCACGCACGCCACGCCACCGAGCACCGGCGCCCACCCCTCGCCGACCCGGGTGGACAACGCCCCCAGCGCGAGCTCGCCCAGGCGCGGCCCGCCGGCCACCACCACCACGAACACGCCCTGCAGCCGGCCTCGCATGTGGTCGGGGGTGGCCGTCTGCAGGATGGTCTGGCGGAACACCGACGACACCGCGTCCGACGCCCCGGCCAGCGCGAGCGTCACCACCGCGAGGGCCAGCGCGACGGGCAGCACGCCCCGCGGTGACGTCGGCCCGGCCGTGACGAGGACCAGCCCGAACGCGACGATCGACAGGCCCCACGCGGTGATCGCCACGGTGATGATGCGCCCCTGCCAGCGCACCCGCGCCAGGCCCCCGGAGAACAGCCCCGCGAGGATCCCGCCGGCGGCGATGGCCGCCGTGAGCACGCCCGTGGTGGTCTCGCCGCCACCGAGGTACAGCACCCCCACGGCCGGGAACAGCACCCGGGGCATCGCCGTGACCATCGCGACGAGGTCGACGAGGAACGTCATGCGGACGTTGGGCTGCGTGCCCAGGTAGCGCAGCCCGTCGACGACCGAGCCGAGACCCAGGCGCGCCCGCCGCTCCGCCGACGGCTCGGGCGGGACCGGGGGCAGCCGCAGCAGCGCGCTGAGCGCGAACGTGAACAGGACCGCGTCGACCGCGTACGCCCACACGTACCCGATGCCGGCCACCAGGACCGCCCCGGTCAGCGGCCCGAGGGTCAGGGCGACGTTCCAGCCCATCGTCTGCAGCGCGTTGGCCGCGGGCATCAGCCGCGGTTCCAGCAGCCGCGGGATGATCGCGGAGCGGGCCGGCGAGTTCACGGCGCCCGCCGCGGACTGGACGGCGACCAGCGCGTACAGCAGTCCCACGTGCTCGTTGCCGATCGCGGCCTGCACCACCAGCACCAGCACGGCCACCCACGAGACCAGCGACGCGACGACCGCGACGGTGCGGCGGTCGTAGTGGTCGACGAGCGCGCCCCCGTAAAGACCGAACACGACGAGGGGGACGAGCGCGCAGACGCCCAGCACACCGACGGCCAGCGTCGAGGCGGTCAGCGCGTAGACCTGCAGGCCGACGGCGACGACGGTGAGCTGCGACCCGAGGTTCGCGACCGACAGCCCCAGCCACAGGCGCCGGAACGCCGGGCTCGTGCGGACCGGGGTCAGGTCGACGAGCAGCGAACGCACCGCAGCACCCTACGGTGCTCGGGGCAACCATCCGGACGACCGCACGGCAGGCCGGCCCGCGGCCCGGGCCCGCGCGGGCCGGACGCCGCCCGCGGCCGGGGCGTCAGACCTGGACGCCCAGGGCGTCGAGGGCGTCGGCCACGACGACGCGCGGCGGGCCGAGGACCGGCACGGTCACGCCGTCCTCGTCCTCGCGCAGCGGCTCGAGGGTCGCGAGCTGCGACTCCAGGAGCGTCGGGGGCATCCAGTGCCCGGAGCGCCGTGCCACGCGCTCACGCAGCACCTCACCGTGCACGTCGAGCAGCACGAACCGCACCCGCCCCGTCGCCGCGCGCAGCACGTCGCGGTACACGTGGCGCAGCGCGGAGCACGCCACGACCGTCGACGTCCCGGCGGCGGCCAGCCCGCTCATCTCGTCGCGGACCAGCGCGAGCCACGGCCGGCGGTCGTCGTCGTCGAGCGCGACGCCCGCGCTCATCTTGGCGACGTTGGCCTCGGGGTGCAGGTCGTCACCCTCGAGGAACGGACGCCCGAGGTGGTCGGCCAGCGCCCGCCCGACCGTCGACTTGCCGGTCCCCGAGACGCCCATGACCACCAGATGCTCGACTCCCACGCCACCACCCTGCCATCTCCCGGCCGGGCCCCGCCGCGACGTCCTGCGATCGTGGACGCCACGCGGGGCCCGGCCCGGAGCGAGGCCTGTCGTCAGTGGCGCGGCGCGTCGGGGTTGGCGTCGTCCGCGTCGACGAGCGGACCGTCCGACGGCTCCCACGTCGAGGCGTCCGCCGTCGACGCGTCGTCGGCGCCGGACGACCCTCCGGAGAACGCGCCCTTGGCCGTCGAGACCGCCTTGTCCTTCAGCGCGCCGCCCTGCGTCCGGGCGAACTCCGAGGCGGCCTGCTCGGCCTCCTGCACGTACCCCTGCACGCGCGGGTCGTGCCACGTGTCCGACGCCCAGCCCTTGATCTTCTCGAACTGCTGGCGCCCGGCCCGGGTGCCCATCAGGTAGCCGACCCCGGCGCCGACGACGAACGCGAGCTTGCCCTTCATGGGTGTCCTCCTTCGCGCCGGCCGCGACGGACCGGCGGGTCGTGTGGTCGTGTGGTCGTGCGAGGGCGCCCGTGCACGGCGGGCGACACGCGACGAGCGGCGCCCACCGGGCCACGTCGCCGGAGTCACCGAGCGTAGGTCCGACCCGGCCCGCCCGCGCGGCGAGCGCCGGACCCGGTGCCCGCGCCGCCCGTCCCGACGCGCGGCCGCGCTCACGCGGCGCGACACTACGGACATCCCGGCCACCCGGCCGGCGGACCCCGGAGGTCGCCATGGTCGCCACCTCGCCAGCCCCGACAACCGCCCTCAAGCGCTCGGTCGGCCGCCGGATGCTGCTGGTGTTCGTCGTCGGGGACATCCTCGGCGCCGGCATCTACGCCCTGACCGGCAAGGTCGCCGCCGAGGTCGGCGGCGCCATCTGGCTCCCGTTCCTCCTCGCGTTCGGCCTGGCGGCGCTGACCGCCACGGCGTACGCCGAGCTGGTCACCCGGTACCCGCGCGCCGCCGGTGCAGCGGTGTACGCGCAGCGGGCGTTCGGGCGGCCGTTCGTGACGTTCCTGGTGGCGTTCGCCGTGCTGATGAGCGGCATCACGAGCGCCAGCGCCGCCGCGCGGGCGTTCGGCGGGGACTACCTGGCCGAGCTGGTCACCGTCCCCACGCTCGTCGCCGCGTGGGCGTTCGTGCTGCTCATCGCCCTGGTGAACGCCATCGGCGTCTCGGAGTCGGTGCGCGTCAACCTCGTGCTGACCGCGATCGAGATCACGGGCCTGCTGGTGATCCTCGTGATCGGTGCACGGGCCTTCCTGGCCGGCGAGGGCGACCCGGGCCGGGCCATGACGCTGAGCACCGACGGGCCGGTGTGGATGGCGGTGCTCGGCGGCACCGCGCTCGCGTTCTACGCGCTGCTGGGCTTCGAGGACTCGGTCAACCTCGCCGAGGAGTGCCGCCACCCCCGCAGCGACTTCCCCCGTGCCCTGTTCGGCGGCATCGCCATCGCGGGCGTCATCTACCTCGCCGTCGCCTTCACCACCTCGATGCTCGTGGACACCGCGACGCTGGCGGAGTCCACCGGGCCGCTGCTCGAGGTGGTGCGGGTCGCCGGCCTCGTGTTCCCGCCGTGGCTGTTCGCGCTCATCGCGCTCGTCGCGGTGTCCAACACGGCGCTCATCAACATGATCATGGCCTCGCGCGTGGTCTACGGGATGTCGCGCGAGGGCATCGTGCCCGGCTGGCTGGGCCGGGTGGACCGCCGCCGGCAGACCCCGTGGGTCGCGATCGCCTTCACCACGGCGATCGCCCTGACCCTCGTGAGCACCGGGGACCTCTCCGGCCTGGCGGACACCACCGTGCTGCTCCTCCTGCTCGTCTTCGCCGTGGTCAACGTGTCGGTCCTGGTGCTGCGCCGTCGGCCCCACGACCGCGACGACGAGGTCGAGGGCGACGCGCCCCGCGGCTTCCGGGCGCCGACGTGGGCGCCGGTGCTCGGCGCCGTCGTGTCGCTCGTGCTCGCGTCGCCGCTCACCGGGCGGTCGGCCGACGTGTACGCCCGCGCCGGGCTGCTGCTCGCCATCGGCGTCGTCCTCTACCTGCTCAACCGCGTGCTCGGGAGGAGCAGCCGCGCCGCGGCCGACGCGGTCGAGCGCTCGGCGGGCTGAGTCCCGGCAGCACGCGGGCGTACGTTGGGACGGGACGGCGCCCGTCGCCCGGAGCCCCCTGTCCCCGTCGACCCGAGGTGAAGCGTGGACCTGCTCGCCGCCCTCGTCCTGGCCGTCCTCGTGATCGTCGCGGTCACGACCATCGCGCCGCGCGCAGGGGTCGCCGCGCCGCTGCTGCTCGTCGTCGTCGGTGCGGGCGTGAGCTTCCTGCCGTTCGTGCCGGAGATCGAGATCCGGCCCGAGTGGATCCTCGGGGTGGTGCTGCCACCGCTGCTGTACTCCTCGGCCACGACCATCCCGACGATGGACTTCCGTCGCGACCTGCGCACGATCTCCGCGCTCTCGGTCGTGCTCGTGGTCGTCTCCGCCGTCGTCGTCGGGTTCGCCCTGTCGGCGCTGCTCCCGGACGTCGGCCTGGCGACGGGCATCGCGCTGGGCGCCGTCGTCAGCCCGACCGACGCCGTCGCCACGTCGATCGTCCGCAACGCCGGGGTGTCGCCACGCGTCGTCACGGTCCTCGAGGGCGAGTCGATGCTCAACGACGCGTCCGCCCTGGTCCTGCTGCGCTCGGCGATCGTCGCCATGGCAGGCACCGTCTCGCTCCTGGAGGTGGCGGGTGACTTCGTCTTCGCGGTCGTCGTCGCGGTGGTCATCGGCTACGTCGTCGGCCGGCTGCACGTGTGGGCGCGCGGGCACATCACGCTGACCACGTCGAACGTCGCGATCTCGTTCGTCGTCCCGTTCGTGGCGTACCTGCCCACCGAGCACCTGGGCGCGTCGGGGCTGGTGGCGGCCGTGACGGCGGGGCTGGTGACGGGCCACGCATCGCCCCGGGCGCTGCGGGCACGCGACCGCGTCACCGAGGTCGCCGTGTGGCGGACGCTCGAGCTCCTGCTCGAGGGTGCGGTGTTCCTGCTCATGGGCGTGCAGGTGTTCGGCCTCGTCGAGGACGTGCTCGTCGTGCACGGCAGCCTGTGGGTCGCGCTCGGCCTGGGCGCCCTGACGGGTGCGCTCGTGCTCGCGGTGCGCGCCGCCTTCGTCGCGTGGTCGGTGTGGGAGCTCGCGCGGCGCACGGACCGCACGCCGCCCGTGCGCGACTGGCTCGAACAGGCCCAGGAACAGCTCGACGGCGGCGAGCTGCCGCAGCCGCCCGCCGGGCCGGGTCGGGAACGCCGCCACGCACGCCGGCAGGCGCGCGTCGCGGACCGGCGGAGCACGTCCGCGACACGGGAGGGCCGGGAGGGCCAGGTCGAGGCGGTCGGCCGCCGCGTGCAGCGCAAGATCGCCGACATCGACTACCTCGTCGCCGAGCGCTTCGGGCCGCGCGAGGGCGTGGTGCTCGTGTGGGCCGGCCTGCGCGGCGCCGTCACCCTGGCGGCGGCCCAGTCGCTGCCGTCGGACACGCCGCAGCGCTCGCTGCTGGTCCTCGTGGCCTTCGTCGTGGCCGCCGGGACCCTCCTGCTCCAGGGCGGGACGCTGCCCTGGGTGCTGCGGCGACTCGGGCTCGCGGGGCGGGAGGAGCGTGACGAGGCAGCCCTGGCCGCCCTGCGCGACGACCTGCGGGCGGCCGCGCTGCGCCGGCTGGACGACCCCGGGCTCGTGCAGGCCGACGGGACCCCGTACCCCGCGCGGGTCGTGGAGTGGACCCGGCGCCGGTTCGCGGCGATGGACGCGCAGGTCACGGCCGACGAGGACCAGCGCGAGGCGGACCGCGCGGCCGGGCAGCGCCTGCTCGTCTCGCTCCTGACCACGCAGCGCGTCGAGCTGCTGCACGTGCGCGACCTGGGCACCTACCCGTCGGCCGCCCTCCAGCAGGCACTGGCCGAGCTGGACGCGCTGCAGATCGGCCTCGAGCTGCGGTCCTGAGGCCCCGCGTGGCGCCCCGCGGGTGCACGCTGGTGCGGAAGGGGCCGACCGGAGGGAGGCACCGATGCGCGGTCCGGCGCGGCTCGCGGCGGTGGCGCTGGCCGCCGCCCTGGCGGCGTGCGCGGCACCCGACCGGACCCCGGGGCCGACGAGCAGCCCGACGGCACCAGCGCCGGTGACGTCGGCCGCAGCGAGCCTGCGCCCCGTCTACCACCACACGGTCCCGGACCACTGGATGAACGATCCCCAGCGCCCCCTCGTGCTCGACGGCACCACGCTCTACTGGTACCTCTACGACCGCGGACTCCACGGCCGGCTACACGTTCGACGACCGGCACACCCACGCCCGCATGGGGTTCTTCTACCGCAAGGCCGGCGTGCCGGCCGAGGAGCGGCCCGCGAACGGCGGCTGGATCTACGGCGGCCACGTGTTCCCGGACGGCGCCGCGGGCCAGATCTTCGAGGACCAGTCGTTCTCGACGGTCACGGAGTGGTCCGGCTCGACCCGCATCATGGACGGCAACAAGCTGCGGATCTTCTACACCGCGGTCGCCTTCTACCGTGACGCGAACGAGAACGAGATCCAGCCCGCGGACCCGCGCACCGTGCAGAGCGAGGGCCGCATCTTCGCCGACGAGAACGGCGTGTGGCTCACCGGCATGCGGGACCAGCACGAGCTGCTGGTGCCCGACGGCGAGTACTACCAGACCCGTGACCAGAACCCGTTCGTGAACTTCCGCGACCCGTTCACGTTCGAGGACCCGGCGAACCCGGGCGAGACGTCCATGGTCTTCGAGGGCAACACGGCCGGTGACCGGGGCGAGGTCCAGTGCACCGCGGAGGACCTCGGATACCGGGAGGGCGAGCCCCTCGCGGAGGACCTGGCGACCGTCCAGGCCTCGGGGGCGAACTTCCAGATGGCGAACGTCGGCCTGGCGGTCGCCGAGAACAAGGCCCTCACGCAGTGGCGGTACCTGCCACCGCTGCTGTCGGCCGACTGCGTGAACGACCAGACCGAGCGCCCGCAGATCCACATCAAGGGCTCGAAGTACTACCTGTTCACGATCAGCCACCGGCACACGTACGCGCGCGGCCCGGAGACGGACTCGCAGGACCCGAGGTTCTCCTACCTGGACGGCCCGGACGGCGTGTACGGCTTCGTCGGCAACGGGGTGCGGTCGGACTTCCAGCCGCTCAACGAGGGCAGCGGGCTCGCGCTCGGCAACCCGACCAACCTCAACTTCGCGGGCGGTACACCCGCCGCGCCGGACGAGTTCCAGTCACCCCGGGCGTTCCAGGCGTACTCGCACTACGTCATGCCGAACGGGCTGGTGGAGTCGTTCATCGACGCGATCGGCAACCCGGACGTGCGACGCGGCGGGACGCTCGCGCCGACCGTGCGGCTCGACATCGCCGGCACGAGCGCGGTGGTCGACCGCTCGTACGGCGTGGACGGGCTCGGCGGCTACGGGGACATCCCCGCCAACAAGGCGCAGGACGTGCCCCCCGACCCCGACCCGCGTCCCCTGCCGTGAGGTGACGCACCGCGGGCGGGACCGGTCCCTCGGGGACCGGTCCCGCCCGTTCGCGCCCACGTGCGGACGGGCCCGGGGAACGAGGTACCGCCCTGGCACCCGGTCGATCCCCCGAACCGGAGGGGTCAGGCCCCCGCCCCGACGTACTGCGCGAGGTGCTGCCCCGTGAGCGTCGAGCGGTCGGCGACGAGGTCGGCCGGCGTGCCCTCGAACACCACGCGCCCGCCGTCGTGCCCGGCGCCCGGGCCGAGGTCGATGATCCGGTCCGCGTGGGCCATCACCGCCTGGTGGTGCTCGATGACGACGACGGACTTGCCCGCGTCGACCAGCCGGTCGAGCAGGCCGAGCAGGTTCTCGACGTCGGCCAGGTGCAGGCCGGTGGTCGGCTCGTCGAGGACGAGCACACCACCCTTGTCGCCGAGGTGCGTGGCGAGCTTGAGCCGCTGGCGCTCGCCGCCGGACAGCGTGGTGAGCGGCTGCCCCAGGGTCACGTACCCGAGGCCCACGTCGACGAGCCGTTGCAGGATGGCGTGCGCGGCGGGGATGCGGGCCTCCCCGGCGGCGAAGAACTCCTCGGCCTGCGTGGCGGGCATGGCGAGGACCTCGCTGATGTCCTTGCCCCCGAGCGTGTACTCGAGCACCTCGGCCTGGAACCGCTTGCCGCCGCAGACCTCGCACGTGCTCGCGACGCCGGCCATCATGCCCAGGTCGGTGTAGACCACGCCGGCACCGTTGCAGACGGGGCACGCGCCCTGCGAGTTGGCGCTGAACAGCGCGGGCTTGACGCCGTTGGCCTTGGCGAAGGCCTTGCGGATCGGCTCGAGCAGCCCGGTGTAGGTGGCGGGGTTGGAGCGGCGCGAGCCCTTGATCGCGCCCTGGTCGACCGTCACCACCCCGTCGAGCGGCGCGAGCGAGCCGTGGATGAGCGAGCTCTTGCCGGACCCGGCGACGCCCGTGACGACCACCAGCACGCCCAGCGGCACGTCGACGTCGACGTCCTGCAGGTTGTGCGTCGACGCACCGCGGATCTCGATCGCGCCGGTCGGCGTGCGGACCTCGGGCTTCAGCCGCGCCCGGTCGTCGAGGTGCCGGCCCGTGAGCGTGCCGCTGCCCCGCAGCCCCTCGACCGTCCCCTCGTACACCACCTGGCCGCCGGCGGTCCCGGCCCCGGGGCCCAGGTCGACCACGTGGTCGGCGATCGCGATGGCCTCGGGCTTGTGCTCGACGACGAGCACCGTGTTGCCCTTGTCCCGCAGCCGCAGCAGCAGGTCGTTCATGCGCGCGATGTCGTGCGGGTGCAGCCCGACCGTCGGCTCGTCGAACACGTAGGTGACGTCCGTCAGCGACGACCCGAGGTGCCGGATCATCTTGGTGCGCTGCGCCTCGCCGCCCGACAACGTGCCCGACGGCCGGTCCAGCGACAGGTACCCCAGCCCGATCTCGACGAACGAGTCGAGCGTCTCGCGCAGCGCGGCGAGCAGCGGGGCGACGGCCGGCTCGTCCAGGGCGCGGACCCAGTCGGCCAGGTCGGTGATCTGCATCGCGCACACGTCGGCGATGTTCAGCCCGCCGATCCGCGACGCGCGCGCCCCCTCGTTCAGGCGCGTGCCGCCGCACTCGGGGCACGTCTGGAAGGTGATCGCCCGCTCGACGAACGCCCGGATGTGGGGCTGCATCGCGTCCACGTCCTTGGCCAGGAACGACTTCTGGATCTTGGGGACCAGGCCCTCGTACGTCACGTTGATGCCCTCGACCTTGATCTTCATCGGGTCCTGGTAGAGCAGGCCGTGCAGCTGCTTCTCGGTGAACTCCCGGATCGGGCGGTCGGCCGGGAAGAGGCCGCTGGAGCGGAAGATGCGGCCGTACCAGCCGTCCATCGTGTAGCCGGGGACGGTGAGCGCGCCCTCCTCGAGCGACTTGGAGTCGTCGTAGAGCGCCGTGAGGTCGAAGTCGGTGACCTTGCCCATGCCCTCGCACCGCGAGCACATGCCGCCGATCTGCTCGAACGACACGGTCTGCGCCCGCTTGTGCCCCTGGTCCACCGCGATCGCACCGCTGGCCCGCACGGTCGGCACGTTGAAGGAGTAGGCCTGCGGCGACCCGATGTGCGGCTCCCCCAGCCGGCTGAACAGGATGCGCAGCATCGCGTTGGCGTCGGTGGCGGTGCCGACCGTCGAGCGCGAGTTGGCGCCCATCCGCTCCTGGTCGACGATGATCGCGGTGGTCAGGCCCTCGAGGACGTCGACGTCCGGGCGCGCGAGGGTCGGCATGAAGCCCTGCACGAAGGCGCTGTACGTCTCGTTGATGAGGCGCTGCGACTCCGCGGCGATCGTGCCGAACACCAGCGAGCTCTTGCCGGAGCCCGAGACCCCCGTGAACACCGTCAGGCGCCGCTTGGGCAGCTCGATGCTCACGTCCTGCAGGTTGTTCTCGCGGGCGCCGTGGACGCGGATGCGGTCGTGGCTGTCGGCACGGGCAGCGGGCACGGGCACGGGCGTGGCCATCGGTCCTCCTCGGCGCGAACGGGGTGCTCAGCGTAGGGCGGCCCACCGACACCGGACGAGGGCGTCGCCTCGCCGCGGGACCTCACGCATGGCACGCTCCGGTGACGGGTCCCCCGGCGTGAGGAGAGCGCGTGCACGGATCGACGGACGAGACGCACGCGCGGCCTGCCGACCCGCAGGCGCGCGCGTCCGTGCTCGACTCCGCCACGCAGGCGGCCCGACTGTCGCTGCTCGACTCCGCCGCGGAGGCTGCGGGCCTCGGCACGTTCGAGTGGAACCTGGTGACGGGTGCGCTGCACTGGGACGCCACGCTGCTGGAGGTCTTCGGCTACGACGCGGGGACGTTCAGCGGCATGGTCGAGGCGTTCCACGCCCGGCTGCACCCGGCCGACGCCGGCGGCGTCGAGGCCGCGATCGACAACGCGATCGCCGCGTGCGGCCTGTACGAGGCCGAGTTCCGCGTGGTCCGTCCGGACGGGACCGTGCGGTGGCTGTCGGCCCGGGGCAGGGCGCTGGCCGGCCCGTCGGGCCGCGCCGAGCACCTCATCGGCGTCTCCACGGACACCACCGCCCTGCGCGAGCGCGACCTGCACGTCCAGCAGATCCTCGAGGACATGTCGACCGGCTACTTCTGGCTGGACGACGGGTGGCGGTTCGGGTACGTCAACGCCGAGGCCGAGCTGATCCTGGCGCGCACGCGCGCCGACCTGCTGGGCGGCGTCATCTGGGAGCTCTTCCCGGCGGCGCTGGGCACGGCGTTCGAGGAGCACTACCGCGCGGCGCTGCGCACGGGTGAGGCCCAGGTGTTCGACGCCTACTACCCGGCGCCGCTCGACGCCTGGTACGAGGTGCGTGCCGCCCCCGAGCGCGGCGGCGTGGCGGTGTACTTCACCGACGTGACGGAGCGGCGGCAGGCGCTGGAGCTGGCGGAGCAGGGCCGCGCCCGCTCGGACATGCTGGCCCGGGTCGCCGGTGTGCTCGCGGACGCGGTCGACCCGGTGCAGGCGCTCGACGCCGTGCTGCCCCACCTCGTCCCGGACGTCGCGGACTTCGCCATCGCGAGCCTGCTGGACGAGGGGTCGGGCCCGTGGCGCAGCCTCCTGCACGACGTGGCGGCGCTGCACGCCGACCGCGCGCGGCAGCCGCTCCTCGACGAGTACCGGTCGCAGCGCGTCCCGGCCCTGGCGCGCACCTCCCTGGTGGCCGAGGCGCTCACCACCGCGCGGCCGGTGATGCGCTTCGGTGCACCCTCGCTGGAGGACATCGTGGCGGCCGGCCCGGTGCGCGACCTGCTGGCGCGGCTGGCACCCGAGACGCTCATGGTCATCCCGCTGCGGGGCCGGGGCCGCACCCGCGGCATCGTGACGCTGGCTCGCGGCGCCGACCGCGAGGGCTTCACGGAGGCCGACGTCACCGCGCTGCGGGACGTGACCGCGCAGATGGGCCTCGCGCTCGACAACGCGCACCTGCACGCCGCGCGTCGTGACCTGACGGAGGAGCTGCAGCACAGCCTGCTCACCGCCCTGCCCGAGCGGGACGACCTGCAGCTCGCGGCGCGGTACGTCCCGGCGACGACCGGGGCGCAGATCGGGGGCGACTGGTACGACGCCTTCGTGCTGCGCGACGGCTGCACGTGCCTCGTGATCGGCGACGTCACGGGGCACGACCTGCAGGCCGCGGTGCGGATGGCGCAGATCCGCAACGTGCTGCGCGGGGGCGCGCACGCGGTCGTCCAGCCGCCCGCGGCGATCCTGTCCGCGTTCGACTGGGCGGCGCAGGACCTGGCCATCGGCGGCATGTGCACCGCGGTCCTCGCACGCATCGAGCAGCCCCCCGAGGCGGCGGAGCGGGACGTCCGCGTCCTGCGCTGGTCGAACGCCGGCCACCTGCCACCGCTGCTGCTGCACCCCGACGGGCGCGCCGAGCTGCTGACGCGCCCCCACGACCTCCTGCTCGGGCTCCAGCGCCGCACGGTACGGCGCGACCACACGCAGGAGATCACCCCCGGTGCGACGGTGCTGCTGTACACCGACGGGCTCGTCGAGCACCGCGGGGAGCGGCTCGCCGCCGGCCTGGAGCGGCTGCGCACGAGCGCCGAGCGGCTGGCGCACCTGGGGCTGGAGGACCTGTGCGACGCCCTCGTCGACGACCTCGCGCCGGCCGGCGACGACGACGTGGCGCTGCTGGCCGTGCGCGCGTTCCCGCGCGGCACGCCGCTGCCGCCGCGCGCCGGGCCGGAGCGGGTGTTCCGCGCCCACCCCCGGTCGGCGTGACGCCGCGGCGCCGTCGCCCGTCCTCCCGGTCGGTTGACGGTTGAACTGATCGCGCCTAGCATCAGTTGTTCCCACAACTTTTGCTGTCTGGAGCTGACGATGCCCACGACCACGCCGCAGAGGCCCGCCGACGAGCGCGTGCTCGCACCGACCACGTCGATGGACGCGGTGACGCTGCACGTCGGCGACCTCGAGGGGATGACGTCGTACTACGCGAACGCCATCGCGATGGAGCCGCTCGAGGAGCGCAGCCGCGGGGACCAGGTCCACCGCGTGCTGGGGCGCGGGACCACGCCGATGCTGCGCCTCGTCCACACCCCCGGGCTGCCGGCGGTCGACCCTCGGCAGGCCGGCCTGTTCCACACCGCCTTCCTCTTCGACGACGCGACGAGCCTGTCCGCCACCGTCTACCGCGCCGCGCAGGACCCGCGCAGCCGGTTCGTCGGGTCCAGCGACCACCTGGTGTCCGAGGCCTTCTACTTCACGGACCCCGAGGGCAACGGCATCGAGCTCTACACCGACCGAGACCGTGACCTGTGGCTGCACCGCGACGGCAACCTCGTCATGGGGACCGAGCACCTCGACCCGAACGCCTACCTGCGCACCCACCTCACGCAGGAGGCCGTCGACGCCGGGCCCGCGCTCGCCGGGCGCGTCGGGCACGTGCACCTGCAGGTCGGCGACATCGCCACCGCCGAGACCTTCTACCTGGACGCCCTCGGCTTCGAGGCGACCGTGCGCGGCTACCCCGGCGCGCTGTTCGCGTCCGCCGGCGGGTACCACCACCACGTCGCGATGAACACCTGGAACAGCCGGGGCGCCGGCCCGCGCGCCTCGACGCTCGGGCTGGGCGACGTCGCGGTGACGGTGCCGGGGCGCGAGGACCTCGACGCGCTGACGGCTCGGCTGCGGGCGCGCGGCCTGCAGTTCGCCGACGACGGCCGGTCCGTCACCGTGCGCGACCCGTGGGACACCCGCGTGACGGTCAGCATGCCGGGGACGACGACGCAGGACCTGCTCGCACGCTGAGCCCCCGCGCGGTCGCACGGTCGCACCGCCCCACGACGGGCGGCGCGACCCGCGTCAGCGCACCCGCACCAGCTCGTCGACGGCGTCGTGCAGCGTCACCCGGGCGGCCTGGGCGTCGTCGAGGTAGCCACTGACCATCGCGCCGTCGCGCAGCGCCATCCACCGGCGCCCACCCTCCTGGGCGTCGGGGTGGCCGGCACGCCGCAGCGCCTGCGTCGCGACACCCTGCAGCCAGTCGCGGTGCTCGCGCACGACGCGCCGCACGGGGCTGGCCGGGTCGGGGAACTCGGCGGCCGCGTTGATGAACGGGCACCCGCGGAAGCCGGGACGGCACAGCTGGTCCGCCACCTGCAGCGTCATGCCGGTGAGCCACTCGCCGGCGGCGCCGGGATCCTGCGGGACCTCACCGACGGCCTCGCGCACGGCCCGGTCCGCCGCCTGGAGGTACGCGACGACCAACGCCTCCTTGCCCGGGAAGTGCCGGTAGAACGTGGCGCGCGTGATCCCCGCCTCGGTGATGACGCGGTCGACGCCGACCGCGTGGACGCCGTCGGCGTAGAAGAGGTCGGACGCGGTGCGCAGCAGGCGGGCGCGTGCGGCGGACGGGCCACGCGTCGGTCGCGCGTCCGCGGGTCCGGCCGGCGCCACGGGCCGGGAGGCGGACGGCGCGGCGGGAACGGTTGACATCCGGCCCTCCAGGGGGTGAGGTGGACGACGTAAAGAGAACGAACGTTCTATCTAGGAGGTTACCCCATGGCTGCCGTCTACACCGCCGTCGCCACGGCCACCGGCGAGGGCCGCGAGGGCCACACCCGCAGCTCCGACGGGCTCGTCGACGTCGACCTGGCCGTCCCGCGCGAGATGGGCGGCCCGGGCGGGGCGACCAACCCCGAGCAGCTGTTCGCCGCCGGCTACGCCGCCTGCTTCCACAGCGCGCTGAAGAGCGTGGCCCGGCGCGACGGCGTGACGTTCACCGACTCCGCCGTCACGGCCGAGGTCGGCATCGGCCCGAACGACGCCGGCGGCTTCGGGCTCGAGATCACGCTGCACGTCGAGCTCGGCGGGGTCGACCAGGCCACCGCGGAGAAGCTCGTCGAGGCCGCGCACCAGGTCTGCCCGTACTCCAACGCGACCCGCGGCAACGTCCCCGTCACGCTCGAGGTCGTCACCGCCTGACACGAGTGTCCGGCCGGCACGGGTGTCCGGTTGGCACGGTGTGCGGCCGGCACGGTGTCCGGCTGCCACGGTGTCCGGCTGCCACGGTGTGCGGCCGGCACGGTGTGCGGCCGGCGCCGAGCACGCCAGACACGGAACGCGCTCTGCCCCGGGTGCGGCCGTGCGCTCAGCCCCCGGTCGCGCCCCGGCCGGACTCCCCCGGCCGGCCGGCGGCGCCGGTGCACGCCGTGCACAGCCCCGAGAGCGCGACGTGAGCCGGCTCGACCGTGAACCCGTCGCGGCGCGCGACGGCGGCGACGACGTCGTCGAGCAGGTCGGCCGGCAGGTCCTGGACGGCACCGCAGCCACGGCACTCGGCGTGCAGGTGCTCGCGCTCCCCGCGGGTCAGGTGGTACGCCGTGCCGGTGCGCCGCACGTGCACGTGCTGGACCACCCCGAGGTCCGCGAGCGCGTCGAGGGTCCGGTAGACGGTGGCGCGGTGGACGCTCGGGTCCAGCGCGGCGGCGCGCCCGAGGATCTCCTCCGCACCGAGGTGCCCGCCGTCGTCCGCGAGGACGGTCAGGACGGCCCGCCGGGCCCGCGTCATGCGCGCGCCGCGCGACCGCAGCAGGGTGCCGACCTCCTCGATGGTGGCCTCGCTCGTCATCGCCCAGACCCCTCACGGCCGTCGTCACGATCGAGGGCGGGCGCCGCCCGGTTCGTGGTGGTTCCACTCTAGGGCGCCCGGTCCGCGCGGCGCTCCGGTCGTGGTGCAGTCACGACCAGGTCGCAGTAGCGTGATCGACAGCGCGAGCACCCGATGCCCTCGGGGGCCACGTATCCGGGGGGAGCGCCATGGCCACCACGTCGAGCACGCGTGCCGAGGTCGTCCGGGGACGGGGCCGCCTGAGTCGCGGCGAGTGGGTGTCGATCTCCGTGATGGCGTCGGTCGTGCTCGCGCTGACCGTGGTCGGGTGGGGCGTCCTCGTGCTCGTCGTGGCGCCGGCGCACCTCCAGGTCGACCGGACGACCGTGTTCGGTGTCGGCCTGGGGCTGACCGCCTACACGCTCGGCATGCGGCACGCCTTCGACGCCGACCACATCGCGGCCATCGACAACACCACGCGCAAGCTCATGACCGACGGGCAGCGGCCGGTGTCCGTCGGCTTCTGGTTCTCGCTCGGCCACTCCACGGTCGTGTTCCTGCTGTGCGTGCTGCTGGCGTTCGGGGTGCGGGCGCTGGCCGGGCAGGTCGAGGACGAGTCGTCGACGCTGCAGCAGACCACCGGGATGATCGGCATCTCGGTGTCCGCGGTGTTCCTGCTGATCATCGGCGTGCTCAACCTCGTCGTGCTGCGCCAGATCCTGCGCGTCTTCAAGGACATGCGCGGCGGGCGGTACGACGAGGCGACGCTCGAGCACCACCTGAACAACCGCGGGCTGCTCAACCGCGTCCTCGGGCCGGCGACGCGGGCGGTGCGCAAGCCGTGGCACATGTACCCCGTGGGGCTGCTGTTCGGCCTGGGCTTCGACACCGCGACCGAGGTGTCGCTGCTGGTCCTGGCCGGCGGCGCGGCGGCGTTCCAGCTGCCCTGGTACGCGATCCTCACGCTGCCCGTGCTCTTCGCCGCCGGCATGACGCTGCTCGACTCCATCGACGGCTGCTTCATGAACTTCGCCTACGGCTGGGCGTTCTCCAAGCCGGTGCGCAAGGTCTACTACAACATCACCATCACGGGCCTGTCGGTGGCGGTCGCCCTGCTCATCGGCGGCATCGAGGTGATGACGGTCGTCTCCGAGCGGCTGGGCCTGGAGTCCGGGCCGGTCGCGTGGGTCGGCGGGCTCGACCTCGGGTACGTCGGGTTCATCATCGTCGGGCTGTTCGTGGTCACGTGGGTCGTGGCGCTCGCGGTGTGGCGGTTCGGCCGCGTCGAGGAGCGGTGGACCGCCGACCTGAGCCCGGCTCAGGCGGTGCCGGGCGACACCACGGCGCCGCCGTCAGGGTCGAACCGGTAGCCCATGCCCGCCTCCGTGAGCAGGTACCGGGGCCGCGCGGGCTCCGGCTCGAGCTTCTTGCGCAGCTGGGCGACGTACAGGCGCAGGTAGCCGGTGTCGGTGACGTGCTGCGAGCCCCAGATCTCGGTGAGCAGCGTCTGGCGTGTCACGAGCCTGCCCGGGTTGCGCACCAGCCGCTCCAGCACCTGCCACTCGGTGGGCGTCAGCCGCACGGGCACCCCGGCCCCGTCCGCGCCGCGCAGCACCGTGCGGGCCGACAGGTCGACGGTCACGTCACCGAAGCGCACCACCGGGGCCGCCTCGACGCCGCTCCCGACGCGCCGCGTCAGGGCCCGGATCCGCGCCAGCAGCTCCTCGATCGAGAACGGCTTGGTGACGTAGTCGTCGGCGCCCGCGTCGAGCGCCTCGACCTTGTCGACCGCGCCGGTGCGTCCCGAGACGACGAGGATCGGCGCCTGCGACCAGCCGCGTACCGCGTGGATGACGTCCACGCCGTCCAGGCCCGGCATGCCGAGGTCGATCATGAGGACCTCGGGCCGGTGGTCGACGGCCTGCGTGATGGCCTGCGGCCCCGACGTCGCGGTGACGACGTCGTACCCCTGCGCCGCGAGCGTGATGCGCAGTGCGCGCAGGATCTGCGGGTCGTCGTCCGCGACCAGGATCCTCATGCCGCTCCCTGACTCGTCGGACCGGTCCCGGCGCCCGTCTCGCCGACCGTCCCGTCGACCGTCCCGTCGACCGTCCCGTCGCCGACCGCCGGCAGCCCCACCACCATCGTCAGCCCGCCGCCCGGGGTGTCCTCCGGGGTGAGCGTGCCACCCATGCCGGTGACGAACCCCTTGGACAGTGCCAGGCCCAGGCCCAGGCCCGTGGAGTTGTCGGTGTCCCCCAGCCGCTGGAACGGCACGAAGACGTCGTCGCGACGCGCGCACGGGATGCCGGGCCCGTGGTCGACGACGCGGATCTGCACGGTCCCCGCGAAGGCGCTCGTCGCGACGCGCACGCGGGTGCCGGGCGGCGCGTGACGCGTGGCGTTGGCCAGCAGGTTCACCACCACCCGCTGCAGCAGCACGGTGTCGGCGAGCACCGGCGGCACCGTGAGGTCGAGGTCCAGCTCGACCTCGTCGGGGCCCAGGCCCAGCTCGTCCAGCGCGGGCAGCACCACGTCGGCGGTGTCGACGTGGGTGCGGGCGACCGCGAGCACCCCCGCGTCGAGCCGGCTGACGTCGAGCAGGTCGGTCATGAGCGTCGCCAGGGCGCGCAGGCTCTCGTCGGCGGTGTCGAGCAGCTCGGCGCGGTCGGCCGGGCTCAGCCGCGCACCGGCCGTCCGCAGCCCGCCGACAGCGGCGGTCGCGGCGCTCAGGGGCCGGCGCAGGTCGTGGCTGAGGGCGGACAGCAGCGCGCTGCGGACCCGGTCGGACTCGGTGAGGTGGTCGACCTCGCTGGCCACCGACGCGAGGTCGCTGCGCTCGAGGGCCGCGCGCAGCTGCACGGCGATGACGTTGAGCAGCCGCCGCTCGGACGCCGCGAGGTCCGGTCCGTACAGCTCGAGCACCCCGCGGTCGTCGACGGCCACCGCGGCCGACGGGTCGCCCGGCGGCACCTCGCCGTCCGACGCGAGCACGGTGCCCTC
>JAEWEJ010000184.1 GCA_023389455.1 Actinomycetes bacterium
AGAGGGGCATCAACTGGCATCATCCCTGACCAGACCCACGGGGTGGACCCAGCCAGGCTCGACACCACAAAACATGGCATCGACTACTTGGCACACTGTTGAGTTCTCAAGGAACAGACGCGCATCCGCCAGACCCTCGCGGGCCCTTCTGGAGGCAACCGTTCTAACTTAGCCGTTCTGCGGCTCGCGGTCAAGTCTACCAGGTGGCTTTCTTGTTCCGTCTGCCTGGGCTGTCCCGGAGGCCAGCCCTTTCGCCTGTCCTTCCGGACTGGCGCTGGATGACCGTACCCGATCCTGCGACCCGGTCCGACACCCGCCGTCCCGACCCCGGAGGGCCAGCGGCCGGATGACAGTACCCGATCCTGCGACCCGGTCCGACACCCGCCGTCCCGACCCCGGAGGGCCAGCGGCTGGATGACCGTACCCGATCCTGCGATGCGGTCTGGTCGCCCCCCTGAGCACATCTCGGTCACGGCGCGAGGCGCCGTGCTGAGGTGGTCGTGGGGGGTGCCGTCCCGGGGGACCGACCACCGTGTGAAGCGCGGTGTTCGTTCCTCCCTGCCGGGCGGCCGGGAGTACGTTACGCAGCACCCGGGGCCTGCGCAAGTCGAGCGTCGCGCTGTGATCGGGGCCATGCCGAGGCGGTCGCCCCGAGCGTCGGGAGCGCCCCGACGGGGCAGTGCAGCGCGGGCACGAGCGCCGCCAGTGCAGCGCGGAGGCGAGCGCCGTCAGTACAGCGCGGACGCGAGCGCCCGCCGTGCGGCGACGACGCGCGGGTCGTCCGTGCCCAGGACCTCGAAGAGGTCGACGAGCCGCAGCCGGACCCGCTCCCGGTCGTCCCCCGCCGTCCGCCGCACCAGATCGACCAGGCGAGCGAACGCGTCCTCGACCGCGCCACCGAACACGTCGAGGTCCGCGACCGCGAGCTGCGCGTCGACGTCGTCGGGACGGGCGCCGGCTGCCTCGCGCACCGCCCGGACGTCCGCACCGACGGTCCGCTCCATCAGGCCCACCTGCGCCAGGCCCGCCCGGGCCATCGCGTCGCGCGGGTTCTCACGCAGCGCCTGCTCGTACGCGGCGCGCGCGCCGGGCAGGTCGTCCCGCTCGATCGCGTCGTAGGCGGCCTGGTGCAGCGGGGGCAGTGCGGGCTCCGGCTCGGGCTCGGCCGCGGTCGCGGCGGCGACCCGGCCGGTGATGCCGTTGGCCTCGGCGGCCGCCAGGAGCTGGTCGAGCACGGCGCGCACCTGCTCGCGCGGGTACGCCCCCTGGAACAGGGGCACCGGCTGGCCTCCCAGCACCGCGACGACCGTCGGCACCGACTGCGCCTGGAAGGCGGCGGCCACCTGCGGGTTGGCTTCGGCGTCGATGCGCGCGAGCAGCCAGCGCCCGGCGTCCTCGTCCGCCAGGGCCGCGAGGTCGGCCGCCACCTGCTGGCTCACCTCGCTCCACGGCGCCCACAGGACGACCACCACGGGGTGCTGCGTGGACGACTGGACGACCTCCGGGAAGGAGGCCTCGTCGACGTCGCGCACGTAGCCCGAGGCCGGCGGGAGGGCGCCGGGGGTGCCCGGCGCCGGGGTGGCCGGGCGCGCCAGCGTCGACAGGTCGACGGCACCACGCGCGTCGAGCCGGGGACGGGGCTGCTGCGACGGCTGGGACATCAGGAGCTCCTCGGGGTCGTCCTGCGGAGTGGTTCAGGCGGCGGCGACAACCGGCGGACCCGCGGGCCCGCGCACGCCTCGGGCTCGATTCTCCACCGTCGGACGGGTGGGCGGTGCACCGTCCACGCCGTGGGCGACCTGGTCGCTCACTGCACGGACGCCGCGGTGACCGACTGCTCGCCGGCCAGCACCTGCACCTGCGCGCCGCTGTCGGCGGGCGGCACGTACATGACGACCACCCCGGTGAACACCCGGGTCAGGCTGGTGCCGGCGGTCGTCGCCCCACCGGCGAGCGCCGAGTAGAACGGCTCCACCGCGATGCTGCCGCCGGCGGCGGCGAGCGTCACGGTCGAGGTCGTCCCGATCTCGCTGACCACGATGGCGCCGCCGTCGACCGTGCCCAGCGAGACCACCGGCTCAGCGGCCGGGGTGTACGTCTGGGTGAGGGTCGCCGCGTCGGCGAGCTGGTTCACGACCGTCGTCCGCTCGGTCTCGATCGCCGCGCGGAAGGCGTCGGGCGCGAAGCTCGGCGCATAGGGGGACGCATCGCCGTTGGCGAGCACGTCCGCGTACTGCGCGACCGCCTCGAGCGGCGTCATCACCAGGCCGGCCGTGTCGGGCGGGAGCGTCGGGCTGCCCTCCTCGGGCGCCGCCGTCGCCGGCGTCTGCGCCGAGGGCATGAGCTTGGCCCAGCCCCACAGCTTGTACTGGTCGCGCGGGGTCGCCTGACGCAGCACCAGCACGCGGGGCGCCTGCAGGTCGTCCGGCTGCTCGGTGACGACCAGCTGCGTGCGGGGCCAGGTGTCCGTCTCGGGCACCAGCAGCGCCTGCTCGTCGAAGGGCAGGACCGTCGGCGGCTTGGCGCCGCCCAGGGCCACGTTGCGCACGTACTCGGCGGTGCGGATCGACAGGGCGGGCCCCTCGAGCCGCGCCGCGAGACCCGCTGCGTCGTTGCCCGCGTCCCCGGCGGCGATGACACCGGCCACCTCGCCCAGGACGTCCTGCGCCTGCGCGACCGAGACGGCGGGAGGCGGCACGGCCGGCACCGGATCGGGCTCGGGGCTGGGGAGCGGCGTGGCGCACCCCGCCAGCAGCAGGAGCGGCAGGGTCGCGGCGGCGAGCGTCAGACGGCGCCGCCGCGCGCGTCCGCGCACGGGACGTCCGGTACCCGGCCCGGGGTCGGGCCGCGTGGATCGGGTGCTGGTCAACGTCCCTCCTCCGGGGTCGTGTCGTCGTCAGGTGACAGGCCCCACGCGCGGCGCCAGGCGTCCGCACGGGAACCGGACTGCTCGGGCGGCGGCGTGGTGCCGCGGGGTGCCTCCGGGACGGGGGCGTCACGCAGCCACGCAGGGCGCGGCGCGTTCTCGACCGGGCCGCCGGGCGCGCCCGGGGACCACGGCGCGGCACCCGCACCAGGTCGACGCCGGGCGTCCGGACCGGAGTCGGGACCGGCGAGGGCACCAGGACGGGGAGCCGCCCAGCCGGGTCGTCCGGTGGGCTGACCGGCGACCGGAGCGGCGGGCGGAGGCGGAGCACCACCCGTGCGGGGAGCCGCGGGGGTACCGGTCCTGTCGTCGCCGGTCGCACCGCGCTGCGGCGTCGGACCGGCCGGGGCCGCCGTGCCACGTCCGAGCCACGCGGGGCGACCCTGGGGG
>JAEWEJ010000199.1 GCA_023389455.1 Actinomycetes bacterium
GCGCACCGCCGGTGCGCGGCAGCCGCGCCCGCCCGCCCGCGGCGGCGTGGTTGACGACGTGCACGTCGATCTTCCCGGCCTCGCGGGTCACGGTCGCACCGATGCCGGGACCGCTGAGCGCCGTGGCGAGCCACCCGCGGCGGGACACCCCGATGACGAGCTGGGTCGCGTCCACGGCGGTCGCGAAGTCGACGAGCGCGCGCGGCACGTCGTCACCGACGACCTGGTGGTACGTCCCGCCGAGCTGCTCGACGAGCGCCCGCTGGTGGGCCAGCGCCCCGGGTGCGGCCCCGCGCAGCCCGTCCTGGCGCGTGACGTGCACGGCCAGCAGCTGCCCGCCGGCCGACCGCGCCGCGATGCGCGCACCCCGGCGGATCAGCGTCGCCCCCTCCGGGCCACCGGTGAGCGTGACGACGACCCGCTCACGCGCCTCCCACGGGCTGTCGATGCCGTGCTCGGTGCGGTACAGGCGCAGCGCGGCGTCGACCTCGTCGGCCAGCCACAGCAGCGCGAGCTCGCGCAGCGCCGTGAGGTTGCCGAGGCGGAAGTAGTTCGACAGGGCGGCGTCCACGCGCTCGGCCGGGTACACGTCCCCGCCGGCGAGGCGGTCGCGCAGCGCCTGCGGCGCGAGGTCCACCACCTCGACCTGGTCGGCGGCGCGCAGCACCGCGTCCGGGACGGTCTCGCGCTGGACGACGCCGGTGATCTTCTCCACCACGTCGTTGAGGGACTCGATGTGCTGGACGTTCACCGTGGAGAGCACGTCGATCCCGGCGTCGAGCAGCGCGTCGACGTCCTGCCAGCGCTTGGTGCGCGCCAGGCCGGGCGCGTTGGTGTGCGCGAGCTCGTCGACCAGCGCGACGTCCGGGCGGCGGGCCAGCACCGCGTCGACGTCGAGCTCGGCGAGCGCGACGTCCCGGTGCCGCACCGTGCGGCGCGGCACCACCTCCAGGCCCTCGACCATCGCGGCCGTGCGGGTGCGGCCGTGGGTCTCCACGACGGCGACCACGACGTCGCGCCCCTCGTCGCGCAGGCGGCGGCCCTCCTCGAGCATCGCGTAGGTCTTGCCCACGCCCGGCGCGGCCCCGAGGAGGACGCGGAGCCGCCCACGCGCCATGCTCAACCCTCCAGGTCGTCGAGGGCGAGGTTGAGCCGCAGCACGTTCACGGTCGGCTCGCCCACGAACCCCAGGCCGCGTCCCCCAGTGTGCCGCGCCACGAGCGCCGCGACGTCCTGCTCCGACATCCCGCGCGCCGCGGCGACGCGCGGCACCTGCAGCGCCGCGTACGCGGGGCTGACGTGCGGGTCCAGGCCGGACGCCGACGCGGTGACGGCGTCGGCGGGCACGTCGGCCGGCTCGACCCCCTCGAGCGCTGCGACCTGCGCGCGTCGGTCCTCGATGGCGGCGACCAGGTCCGGGTTCTCCGGCCCCAGGTTGGAGCCGGACGACGCCCCCGCGTCGTACCCGTCGCCCGCGGCCGACGGCCGGGACTGGAAGTACGCCACGAGCGGCTCGCCGTCGGGGTCGGTGAACGACTGCCCGATCAGCGCGGAGCCGACGACGGTGCCGTCGGGACCGGTGAGGAGCGAGCCACGCGCCTGCGCGGGTGCGACGAGCTGGGCGACGACCGTGACGACGGCGGTGTAGCCGACGCCGAGCAGGAGGGTGAGGACGACCATGGCGCGCAGGGCGACGCCCAGGGTGCGGGCGGCGGTGCGGGTCGACTGGGGCATGCGGGTTCTCCTCGTGCGGGGCGGTCGGGGGGCGTCAGTAGCCGGGCAGGAGGCGGACGACCAGGTCGATGAGCCAGATGCCCACGAACGGCACGACGACGCCGCCGAGCCCGTAGACCAGGAGGTTGCGACCGAGGACCGCGGAGGCGTCGAGCGGCCGGTACCGCACGCCGCGCAGCGCGAGCGGGATGAGGGCGACGATGACCAGCGCGTTGAACACGACCGCGGAGAGCACCGCCGAGGCCGGCGAGTGCAGGCCCATGACGTTCAGCGCCGCGAGCCCCGGGAACACGCCCATGAACATCGCCGGGATGATCGCGAAGTACTTGGCGACGTCGTTGGCGATGGAGAACGTCGTCAGCGCGCCGCGCGTGATGAGCAGCTGCTTGCCGATCCGCACGACGTCGATGAGCTTGGTCGGGTCCGAGTCGAGGTCCACCATGTTGCCGGCCTCCTTGGCGGCCGACGTGCCCGTGTTCATCGCCATGCCGACGTCGGCCTGCGCGAGCGCCGGGGCGTCGTTGGTGCCGTCGCCGGTCATCGCGACGAGGTGCCCCCCGGCCTGCTCGCGACGGATCAGCGCGAGCTTGTCCTCGGGCGTCGCCTCGGCCAGGACGTCGTCCACGCCCGCCTCGGCGGCGATCGCGCGGGCCGTCAGCGGGTTGTCGCCCGTGACCATGACGGTGCGGATGCCCATGGCGCGCAGCTCGGCGAACCGCTGCGCCAGCCCCTCCTTGACGACGTCCTTGAGGTGGACGACGCCGAGCACGCGGCCCGCCTGCCCGGGCGCCCGGACGGCGACGACCAGCGGCGTGCCGCCGGACTGCGCGACGTGCTCGACGACCGCGTCGAGCTCGGCCCGGACGCCGTCCGCCAGGTGCGTGCCCTCGCCCTCGAGCCAGGCCACGACCGCCGTGCCGGCGCCCTTGCGGATCTGCGTGCCGTCGGGCTCGTCGAGCCCCGACATGCGGGTCTGCGCGGTGAACGGCACGACGTCGCCGGGGACGCCCTGCACGACGTCGACGCCGCAGCGACGCGCGAGGTCGACGACCGACGTGCCCTCGGGCGTCGGGTCGGCCAGCGAGGAGACCGCCGCCGCGCGCACGAGGTCGGCCTGCGGCGTGCCGTCCAGCGCGAGGAACGCGGCGGCCTGCCGGTTGCCGTAGGTGATGGTGCCGGTCTTGTCGAGCAGCAGCGTGGTCACGTCGCCGGCGGCCTCGACTGCCCGCCCCGACATGGCCAGCACGTTGTGCTGCACCAGCCGGTCCATGCCGGCGATGCCGATGGCGGACAGCAGCGCGCCGATCGTCGTCGGGATCAGGCAGACCAGCAGCGCGACGAGGACGGCGACGCCGACGGGCTCGGCCGCGTACGACGCGATCGGGTTCAGCGTGAGCGCGACGACGACGAACACGACCGACAACGCCGCCAGCAGGATCGACAGCGCGATCTCGTTGGGGGTCTTCTGCCGGCTCGCGCCCTCGACCAGGGCGATCATCCGGTCGACGAACGTCTCCCCGGGCTTGGAGGTGATGCGCACGACCACCCGGTCGGACAGCACGCGCGTCCCGCCCGTGACGGCCGAGCGGTCGCCCCGGGACTCGCGGACGACCGGCGCGGACTCCCCCGTGATCGCCGACTCGTCGACCGACGCGATGCCGTGGACGATCTCGCCGTCCCCCGGGACGAGCTGCCCGGCGCTGACGACGACCACGTCACCGAGCCGCAGGTCCGCCGACGACACCTCGACCAGCGGCGCCCGCGTCGCGCCCGGGTCACCGGCCGCGTCGTAGGCAGCGACCCGGTGGGCCGCCGTCGCCGTGCGGGTGCGCCGCAACGAGTCCGCCTGCGCCTTGCCGCGGCCCTCGGCCACGGACTCCGCGAGGTTCGCGAACAGGGCCGTGACCCACAGGAGCGCCGCGACGACGGCCGTGAACGACGCGGGCACGGTGGCGCCGCCGGACTCGGCCGGGCCGCCGAGGACGAGCTCGGCGACGGCCAGCACGGTGGTGAGCGCCGCACCGACCCAGACCACGAGCATCACGGGGTTGCGCCACATGTGCCGCGGGTCGAGCTTGCGGACGGCCCCGGGCAGGGCGTCGCGGACCTGCGCCCACGTGAAGGCGCCGGCGGGGGTGGGTGCCGGGGCGGGCGCGGGCCGGGCCTCGGTGCGTTCGAGCGTGGTGGACATCAGATCAGCCCTTCCGCCAGGGGACCCAGCGCGAGAACGGGGAAGTACGTCAGGGCGGTGAGGACGACGACCACACCGGCGAGCAGCCCGGCGAACTGCGGGCGGTGGGTCGGCAGGGTGCCGACCGTCGCGGGGACCGCGCCCTGCGCGGCCAGGGACCCGGCCAGCGCCAGGACCAGCACGATCGGCACGAACCGGCCGAGCAGGATCGCGACGCCGAGGGCCGTGTTCAGCCACGGCGTGTTCGCGGTGAGGCCGGCGAACGCCGAGCCGTTGTTGTTGGCGGCCGACGTGAACGCGTACAGCACCTCGGACATGCCGTGCACGCCGGGGTTCCAGATGGACGTGCCCTCGACGCTGTCACGCAGCGCCGGCACCCCGAAGCTCAGGGCCGTGCCCGCGAGCACGAGGGTCGGCGTCACGAGGATGTACAGGCTGGCGAGCTTGATCTCGCGCGGGCCGATCTTCTTGCCCAGGTACTCCGGCGTGCGGCCCACCAGCAGGCCGGCGACGAACACCGCGACGACCGCGAGCACGAGCATCCCGTACAGGCCGGACCCGACGCCTCCGGGCGCGACCTCGCCGAGCATCATGTTGAGCATCGGCAGCATGCCGCCGAGCGCGGTGTACGAGTCGTGCATCGAGTTCACCGCGCCCGTCGAGGTGCCCGTGCTCGTCGTGGCGAACAGCGCCGACCAGACGACCCCGAAGCGCGTCTCCTTGCCCTCGGTCGCGGCGCCCGCGAGCGCCGGGGCGGTGCCGCCGGCGGCGGACTCCAGCGCGACGAGCACGAGGAACGACGCCGAGAACAGCGCCGCCATGACCCCCGCGATCGCGTACCCCTGCCGGTGGTCACCGACCATGCGGCCGAAGGTGCGCGGCAGGCAGAACGGGATGACGAGCATGAGGACGATCTCGAGCAGGTTGGTCCACTGCGTCGGGTTCTCGAAGGGGTGCGCCGAGTTGGCGTTGTAGAACCCGCCGCCGTCGGTGCCGAGCAGCTTGATCGCCTCCTGCGAGGCGACCGGGCCACCGGGGACGGTCTGCGTGCCGCCGGCCAGCGTCGTGACGTCGGTGAACCCTGCGAGGTTCTGCACGACCCCACCGAGGACCAGCAGCACCGCCGCGACCAGCGCGCCGGGCAGCAGGATGCGCAGGCAGCCGCGCAGCAGGTCGACCCAGAAGTTGCCGATCGTCGCCGAGCGGCGCGCCGCGAACCCCCGCACGAGCGCGACGGCGACCGCCATGCCGACGGCCGCGGACACGAAGTTCTGCACCACCAGACCGGTGGCCTGCACGGCGTGCCCGAGCGTGAGCTCCGGGGAGTACGACTGCCAGTTGGTGTTGCCGACGAACGACGCGGCGGTGTTGAACGCCAGGTCCTCCGACGGCGCCCCGAGCCCCAGCGACAGCGGCAGCCACTGCTGCGTGCGCTGCAGCGCGTAGACCAGAGCCAGCCCGACGAACGAGAAGGCCAGCACGCTGCGCAGGTAGACGGGCCACGTCTGCTGCGAGCGCGGGTCGACGCCCAGCACGCGGTACACGGCACGCTCGACGTGCCGGTCCGTGCCGGTGGTGTAGACGTGCGCCATGTAGTCACCGAGCGGGCGGTACGCGGCCGCGAGGAGCAGCAGGACCGCGCCGAGGGTGAGGACGGCCAGCAGCCCGGTCATCAGAAGCGCTCCGGTCGCACGAGCGCGACGAGCAGGTAGACGACCGCGGCGACACCGAGCGCCGCGGCGAGCAGCTCGAGGACGATCACAGCCGCTCGACCGCCTTGCCGAGGCAGGCGGTCAGCCCGAGCACGGCGGCCGCGGCGAGCAGGTAGACGATGTCGAGCACGTGGGTCTCCACGGTCCGGGGGACGGCCCCCGTCGTGGCGGGCGCCGGGCGCCCGTCGGGGGCGCCGGCGACGATGCAACACCCGTGGTGGGCGCCGGGAGGCAGTCCTCACGGAACCCATACGGCCGGCGGCCACCCCCTGACGGCTCCCTGACGCCGCGGACCGTTCAGGCGCCTCGGCAGGCGCGCCGCCGCAGGGCGTGGCGCGGCTGCGCCACCGTCAGGCGGGCCCCGCAGGGCGCGGCCCCGCAGGGCGCGGCACCGCCGGGACCGGCTCCCCCGTCAGACGCGCCCGGCCTCGGGCTCCGCCGCCGCCAGCCGACGCGCGAGGATCGCGCACACCACGATCTGCAGCTGGTGGAACGCGATCACCGGCAGCGCGACGCTCGCCGCGACGGCGGGCGCGAACAGCACCGCCGCCATCGGCAGCCCCGTGGCCGCGGACTTCTTCGAGCCGCACATGAGCAGCGCGATCCGGTCCCCACGGTCCAGCCCCAGCGCGCGCCCGCCGAACCACGTCGCCGAGAGCATGACGGCCAGCACGACCGCGCAGACCACCAGCAGCACCAACAGCGCCGTGACCGTCAGGTCGTCCCACGCGCCGGCCGTCTGCGCCTCGCTGACCGACGTGAACACCACCAGCAGGATCGTCGAGCGATCGGTCACCTTCAGCAGGGAGCCGTGCCGGCGCAGCCACGCCCCGATCCACGGCTGCACGAGCTGCCCCACGACGAACGGCAGCAGCAGCTGCAGCAGGATGCCCGTCACCGCGCCACCGTCGAGGCCCGTGCCGGTCGCGCCGAGCAGCACCGCCACCAGCAGCGGCGTCAGCAGGACGCCCAGGACGTTGGAGATCGTCGCGCCCGTGATCGCGCCCGCGACGTTGCCGCGCGCGATGGAGGTCATCACGACCGACGACTGCACGGTCGACGGCAGCACCGACAGGTACAGCAGACCGCGGCGCAGGTCCGGGTCGAGCACGGCGTCGGGCAGCAGCTGCACCGCCAGGCCCACCAGCGGGAACAGCAGGTACGTCGCCGCGAGCATCGAGCCCTGCAGACGGAACCGCTTGAGGCCGTCCAGGACCTCGCCGGTCGGCATCCGCGCGCCGTAGAGGAAGAACAGCAGCACGATCGCCGCCGTGCGGACCGTGTCGAGGGCGGCACCGACGGCCTCGGGCACCGGGACCAGCAGACCCAGCACGAGGACGGCCAGGATCATGGCGGTGAGCGGGTCGAGCCACCGCAGCCAGGCGGGTCGCGTCATGCCGTGCGGGTGGGGGCGTCGGGTGTCACGGAGACATCCTGGCCCACGACGGGGCCGCGGCGCGGACGCGCCCGGTGGTCGGTGACGGCCGGTCCCGCAGCGGGGACCGGCCGGCGACGCGTGGTCGTCAGCGCCGGTGCAGCACCCGACCGAGGCGCCGACGCAGGCCCCCCGTGACGAGCGGGGCGCTCGGGGTGCGGGCCTCGCGGGCCCGGCGGTGCGCGGCGGCGGTCTCGAGGGCGCGCTCGCGGTTGCGGTAGTCGATGAGGCTGAGCTCGGGGTGCACGTGGGGTCTCCACCTTCTGGTGTCCGCGAGGGTGCCGGGGTCGCCGACGTCCCTCGCCGTTGGTGGTGCCGGGTCCCGGCACCGTCCCCCAGCATCGACACGTCTGGCTGCCGACGGAAGGGTGAACGTGCGGACGGGAGGGTGAGCCTGCGCACACTCCCTCTCCTGACGACCGCGCCCCGGCCGGCTCCCGGCCGGCGCGGCAGCGCCTAACCTGGGTCGGACGCGAGAAAGGACCCGGGCGGCACCCGCCGCCGGACCCCCATGACGAAGACCCTCCTGGCCGTCGACGGCAACTCCCTGCTCCACCGCTCGTTCCACGCGCTGGCCGGCTCGCAGCTGCGCACCCGCGACGGGCAGGCCACGTGGGCGGTCAAGGGCGCGCTCTCGCAGATCCTCGGGGCGGTCGACCGGGTCGCTGCCGACGCCGTCGTCATCGGCTTCGACGACGCCGCGGGCAACGTCCGCAAGGTCGCGCACCCGCACTACAAGGCGCACCGCACCGAGAAGCCCGCGGACCTGGTCACGCAGCTCTCCCTCGCGGTCGACGTGCTCTGGTCGGCCGGGCTGCACGTCGTCATCCCCGACGGGCTGGAGGCCGACGACGTCCTGGCGTCGGCCTCGGCCACCGCGACGGCCGCCGGCTGGCACACCGTGGTCTGCACGTCCGACCGGGACGCGTTCGCGCTGGTGGACGACTCGACGTCGGTGCTGCGGATCATCAACGGCGGCGTCGAGGCGTCCCCCGTGCTGACGCCGGAGCGGCTGCGGATCCTGCTCGGCATCGACGCCGGCCAGTATCGCCAGTACGCGGCGATGCGCGGGGACGCGTCCGACAACCTCACGGGCATCCGCGGGATCGGCGAGAAGACCGGGGTCGCCCTGCTCAACGCGTTCGGGACCGTCGAGGCCGCGTTCTGGGACGTCGACACCAACGGCGGTGCGCGCGTCGCGGAGGTGCTGGGCAAGGCGTGCGTCAAGAAGCTCGCGGACCCCGCCGGGCGCGCGGCGTTCTGGGAGAACGTCGAGCTGATGACGATGCGCACGGACCTGGACCTGGAGATGGACCTGACGGCGGCGTCCGGCCCCGGGCTGCTCCCGGTGGACCCACAGGGGTTGCACGAGGCGCTGGCCCGGGTCGAGCTCCACTCGCTGCAGTGGCTGGCCGCCCGCGTGCTGGCCGGTGCGGCGCAGGCGCCCGCCGAGGGGCCCGGTGCGGTCGTGGCACGCGCGCCGGAGCCGGTGCGGGTCCCCGTCGCCGTCACCGCGGGTGACGTCGACGTCGAGGACCCGGACGACCTGACGCTCTTCTGACGGACGGACCTCTGACGGGCGAGCTCCTGACGGGCGGCGGGATCACGGCCGCGGCGGGAGCTGCTGCACCGCCCACCGGTTGCCGTCGGGGTCGGTGAACCCCGTGAACCGTCCCCACGCGAGGTCCTCCACGGGCGGGGCGTCCACCCCGTGCGCGACGAGGTCCGCGTACGCCACGTCCGCGTCGTCCACGACGACCTGCAACCCCTGGACCGACCCCGGCGCCGCGTCCGTGAGGCCCTCGCCGAACGCGATCGAGCAGGCCGACCCCGTCGGGGTGAGCTGGACGAACCTCAGGCCGTCGCTCACCCGCTGGTCGTGGTCGACCACGAAGCCGACCTGCTCCGCGTAGAACGCCTTGGCCCGGTCCACGTCGCTCACCGGGAGGATCACCAGCTCCAGCCTGCACTCCATCGTCGACCCCCTGCAGCCGTGCCGCCGACCGGACGCCGGCGGCGGTCCGGCCATCGTCCCGCCACCCACCGACAGGGACCGACGGGTGGCCACCGGCGCGAGGGACGGGCGCTCAGCCCGCCTCGGGGGTCGCGCGGATCAGGGGGATCGGGAAGCGCGCCGCGCGGATGGGGTCGAGGGTGGCGTCGGTGATGCCGGCGGTGAAGTCCTCGAACCCGAAGACGCGGAACAGCGCCTCACGGCCGAACTTCGAGCTGTCGGCGACGAAGAACGCCTCCGACGCGATCGACCGCATCTTGCGCTTGAGCTCGATGGAGTAGCTGGTGCTGGCGTAGATCCCGTCGTCCATGACGGTGCCGGCACCGAAGACGGCGACGTTGACCCGCAGGTGCTCGACCTGCTGCACGGACGTCGGCCCCCACATGGACGTGTGGGTCGGCAGCAGCTCACCCCCGATGAACACGAGGTTGATCTGCGGCTTGCCCGCGATCTCGAGCCCGACGAGCAGGTCGTGGGTGACGACCGTGAGCCGGGCGTGGTCGAGGTGCCGCGCGACCTCCAGGCAGGTGGAGCCGCCGTCGAGCAGCACGGTCTGGCCCTCGAGGATCCGCTCGGCCATCGCGGCACCGATCGCGCGCTTCTCCGCCAGGTGCGGGTCGGCCGGCGGTGCGTGGCGGGTGGGCGTCGCGTCCGCGGCGGGGGTCGTCCGCGCGGGTGCGGCGGCGCCGCCGTGGGTGCGGACGACCGCGCCGTCGGCAGCGAGCCGGTCCAGGTCGCGCCGGATGGTCGAGCTGTCGACGGAGAAGCGCGCGGCGAGCGCGGCCACGCTCTGGAACCCCTGCTGGGCCACGAGCGCGGCGATGTCCTGGCGGCGCGTCATGGCTCGTCGTTCCCGGCGCAGCGATCCCCCGAGGCGCCGAGCACGACGTGAGGAACGAACGATGACACAGCGTGAACTGGTGGCTCCGGACGAGATGATGCACCTCGTCGAGCGCTTCAACTACTCCCCCGCCGTCAAGGTCGGGAACCTGCTCTTCGCCGCCGGCCAGGTCGGGCGCGACGCCGACATGAACGTCATCGACTCGAGCCTCGAGGACCACATCGTGGCCGCGTGGGAGAACGTCGGCAAGGTGCTCGCCGCCGCCGGTGCCTCGTACGAGGACATCGTCGAGATGACGACCTTCCACGTCGACCTCCAGGAGCAGCTGCCGCTGTTCCTCGAGATCAAGGACCGCTACATCCCCCGCACGGCCGTGCCGCCGGCGTGGACCGCGATCGGCATCACCGAGCTGACGTTCCCCAAGCAGCTCGTGGAGATCAAGGTCGTCGCGCTCGTCCCCTGAGCGTCCGCGCACCGCAGCCGAGCCCGACCGGACGTGCGCCGGTCGGGCTCAGCCGTGCACGGGGCCGGGCACGGGGCGGTGGGGCACCGGGTGGTCGGGCACGGGGTCGTGGGGCGCCGCCGGGGACGGCACGCCCTCTCCCGCAGCGTCGCCCGTGAAGTGGTCGACCAGCCCGTCGCGCACCTGCTCGTACAGCGAGCGGACCGTGACCGTCCCGCCGCGCTCGGCGCGACGCGCCCACTCGTCGAACGCCAGCCGCACCGCGGTGCCGATCGCGGTGACGACGGTGCGGGCCCGCAGCTCGTCGGGGTGGTCGGCGGCGCGCAGCACGATCGTGGTGAGCTCCTGCACCTGCTCGGCGTCGCGGGCGAGGGCACGGGCGAGCAGGTCCGGGTCGGCGAGGACGAGGCGACGCACCCGCAGCACGCGGGCGTGGCTCTCGGGCGGCTCGGCGTCGAAGGCGTCGATGTGCGCGAGGTGCGCCTGCTCGATCGCACGGACGACGGCGGGTGCCGTCTGCTCGACGGCGCGCACGTTCGCGACCAGCCGCTCCATCGAGTCGTCGTCGACGAACAGCGCGTTCTCCTTCGTCCCCGCGTGGCGGTAGAAGGTGCGCGGGGCGATGCCGGCGGCCTCGGCGATCGCCTCGACGGCCGTGGCGTGGACCCCGTCGCGCTCGAAGAGGTCGAGCGCGGCGTCGGCGATGGCGCGGCGCGTCTCACGACGGCGGTGCTCGCGCAGGCCGCAGTCGGCGTCCGGGCCGTCGTCGACGACGTGCGGGCCGCGCTGCCGGTCGTCGGGGTCGGGCATGCGCCCATCCTCCCACCGTGCGGAGATTTGTGGCAGTCACTGCCATATACTCGGCGGCCGGACACGCGCGACTCCCCCGCGACTCCCCCCGCGACGCGGTCCGCCCACCCCCCTGACAGAGAGCCCGTGATGACGCTCGAGCACGACCGCACCGCACCGCCCGCTCCCGGCGAGGCGATGGCACCCGGTACCCGCCCCGTGATCGCGCTGCTCGTGGCGTCCGCGTTCGTCGTGATCCTCAACGAGACGATCATGGGCGTCGCGCTGCCCCGCCTCATGGTCGACCTCGACGTCACCGCCGCGACCGCGCAGTGGCTGACCACCGGCTTCCTGCTGACCATGGCGATCGTCATCCCGTGCACCGGCTACCTGCTGGCCCGGTTCCCGGTGCGGAGCCTGTTCTTCACGGCGATGTCGCTGTTCTCCGCCGGCACCCTCCTGGCGGCGCTCGCCCCCGGATTCGAGGTGCTGCTCGCCGGGCGCGTGGTCCAGGCGTCGGGCACCGCGATCATGCTGCCGCTGCTGTTCACCACCGTGCTCAACGTCGTCCCCGCCACGCACCGGGGCCGCATGATGGGCGTCATCTCGATCGTCATCGCCGTCGCCCCGGCGATCGGCCCGACGGCGTCCGGCGCCATCCTGTCCGCGCTGGACTGGCGCTGGATGTTCTGGATCGTGCTGCCCATCGCGCTGCTCGCCCTGGCGCTCGGTGCCGTGTGGGTGCGCAACGTCACCGAGACCTCGGCGGCGACGTTCGACCCGCTCTCCGCCCTGCTCGCCGCGGCCGGGTTCGGCGGCCTCATCTACGGTCTCAGCCTCGTCGGGGAGTCGGCCTCGGGGCACGCACCCGTGGCGCCCGGGATCCCGGTCGCGGTCGGCGTCGTCGGGCTCGCCGTGTTCGTGCGGCGTCAGCTGACGCTGCAGCGCACGGACGCCGCGTTCCTCGACCTGCGCACCTTCGCGTCCCGCTCCTTCAGCCTCGCCGTCGTGCTCGTCGTCGTCGTGATGTCCGCGCTGTTCGGCTCGCTCATCCTGCTGCCGCTGTACCTGCAGCAGGCGCTCGCGCTCGACACCCTGACCGTCGGGCTGATGATGCTGCCCGGCGGCGTCCTCATGGGCGTCATCGCACCCGTGGTCGGGGCGCTGTTCGACCGCCACGGGCCGCGGCCGCTGGTCCTGCCCGGCATGGTCGTCGCCGCGGCCGCGCTGTGGGGCATGACGACGTTCGGCATGGACACGGCGATCTGGTGGATCGTGGCCGTGCACATGACCCTCAACCTGGGGCTCGGCTTCGTCTTCACCCCGCTGCTGACCTCGGCGCTCGGGTCGCTGCCGCGCGCCCTGTACTCCCACGGGAGCGCGATCACCAGCACCCTGCAGCAGGTCGCCGGGGCCGCCGGCACCGCGCTGTTCGTCACGCTCATGTCCGTCGGGGCCGCCGGTGCGGCCGATGCGGGCGCCGCACCCGCCGAGGCGATGGCGGCGGGCGTGCACCGCGCGTTCGTCGTCGGCGCTGTGATCGCCAGCGTGGCCGTCGTCCTCACGCTGTTCGTGCGCAGGCCCGCGGAGGCCGAGGCGGAGTCACCGGTGCACGTCGGGCACTAGCCCGCCCGACCGCACCCAGGCGTCAGTTCGCCTCGGACTTCCCCTGCCGCCAGTAGCCCATGAACGCGACGGCCTTGCGGTCGACGCCGCACTCGCGCACCAGGTGGCGGCGCAGCGTCTTGATGACGCCGGCCTCGCCCGCGAGCCACGCGTACAGGTGGGCCTCCGCGGCCAGCGGGGCGCCGGTCGCGTAGTCGATCGGCACCTCCCACAGCATGTCGTGGTCGACGTCGACGTCCTCGAGCACCTGGTCCGGGGCCGGCGCCTGGCCGGGCAGCAGCCGCGCGCACGCGGCCTGGACGGCGGGGACGAGCAGGTCGCCGTGGGCGCGGCCGTCGCGGCCGAGCCAGTGGATGCGCACACCCTCGGGCGCGTCCAGCGCGAGCCGGTCGTCGGACCACGGCATCTCGACCAGCACCTCGCCGCGGGCGTCGCGCGGCAGCCGCTCGACGATGCCGGCGATGGCGGGCAGCGCGGTCTCGTCACCGGCGATGAGCAGGCGGTCGGTACGGGCCGGGGGGACGAAGTCGACGCCGCCGTGCGGGCCGACGTGGTCGGCGTTGCGGCCCATGACGACCAGCTCGTCGCCGACCTGGGCGGTCGTCGCCCAGCGCGACGCGGGCCCGGTGTCGCCGTGCAGCACGATGTCGACGTCCAGCTCACGCGGGTGCGGACGCACGCCGCGGGCCGTGTAGGTGCGCATGGGGTGGCGGCGGTCCTCGGGCAGGGCGCGCCACGTGCCGTACCAGTCGCCCGTGCGGCCGAGGTCCATGAGGTCCGCGTACGGCGCGCCGGCGACCGGCAGGAAGAACTTGATGCGCTGGTCGAACCCGTTGTCCGCGAAGCGGTCGAGGTCGTCACCGGTGAACGTCACGCGCAGCAGGCTGGGGCACAGCCGCTGCATCGCCGCGACGCGCACGTGGAACATCCGGAAAGGGGACGCCGCGGGGGCGCTCGTCTCGACGATCGTCGCTGCGGCCTCGGTCACACCCGAAGCATAAGGTGAGGCTTACCTGATTCCGCAAGCCCCTGGCGCCGTCAGATCGTGCAGACCCCGGCCAGGACCTCCTCCGCGGCGGGGTCGGGCGCCTGCGCGCCGGGCCCGCCGGCGGGGTCGCCCGCCCCGGCACCCTGCTCCGCGC